>JBQCFB010000304.1:0-4347 GCA_051959715.1 Pseudolabrys sp. | reverse complement strand
CGATCAGTAAATCACGACGCTGCGGATCGACTTGCCTTCGTGCATGAGGTCGAAGGCGTCGTTGATCTTGTCGAGCGGCATGGTGTGGGTGATCAGGTCGTCGATATTGATCTTCTTGTCCATGTACCAGTCGACGATCTTGGGCACGTCGGTGCGGCCGCGCGCGCCGCCGAAGGCGGTACCCTTCCACACGCGCCCGGTGACGAGCTGGAACGGCCGCGTCGCGATCTCCTGACCGGACCCGGCGACGCCGATGATGATCGACTCGCCCCAGCCGCGGTGGCAGCACTCGAGCGCCTGCCGCATCGTGTGCACGTTGCCGATGCACTCGAAGGAGAAGTCGGCGCCGCCGCCGGTGACGTCGACGATCGCCTGCACAACCTTGTCGCGGCCGACCTCGTCCGGATTGATGAAATGCGTCATGCCGAACTTCTCGGCCATTGCGCGCTTGCCGGGATTGAGATCGACACCGACGATCTTGTCGGCACCAACCATCTTCGCACCCTGGATGACATTGAGGCCGATGCCGCCGAGACCGAATACGACGACGTTCGCGCCGGGCCAGACTTTCGCGGTGTAGATCACCGCGCCGATGCCGGTCGTCACGCCGCAGCCGATGTAACAGATCTTGTCGAAGGGGGCGTCTTCGCGGACCTTGGCCAGTGCGATCTCCGGCAGCACGGTGAAATTCGCGAAGGTCGAGCAGCCCATGTAATGGAACACGGCATCGCCATCACACCTGAATCGAGACGTGCCGTCAGGCATCAGGCCCTTGCCCTGCGTGGCGCGGATCGACGTGCACAGGTTCGAGCGCTGCGACAGGCAGGTTTTGCACTGCCGGCATTCCGGCGTGTAGAGCGGGATGACATGATCGCCGACTTTGAGCGACGTCACGCCGGGGCCGACCTCGCGCACGATGCCCGCACCCTCGTGGCCGAGGATCGCCGGGAAGATGCCCTCCGGGTCCGCGCCCGACAGCGTGAACGCGTCGGTGTGGCAGACGCCCGTCGCCATCACCTCGACCATCACCTCGCCGGCCTTCGGCCCCTCGATATCGATCGTCTCGATGGTGAGCGGCTCGCCGGCTTTCCAGGCGACTGCGGCGCGGGTCTTCATGCGGTAGGATCCTTCCGGCTATACGGGCGCAGTGAGGATCGCCATCGCTCCGATGGCGTCGTTCGCCTCGTTTCGTAGCACGTGAAGCTGCCCGCGCAACGTCTTCGTCGCACCGTCGCGACACTGCACCGGCAGGTCGAAGAACCCCGCTGCTGCGAACGGGCCGCCGCCCATCACCTTGCCGAAGCCGTTCCAGTGCTGCGCGCGGAAGTCCGGCGGTACGATGAGGTCGAGCTTCTGGCCGACGGCGTCGGTTGCGGCATGGCCGATCAGCCGCGCGGCGGCGTCGCTCCAGAGCCTGATGACGCCGTCCTTGTCGGCGATGATGATGGCGTGCTGGTCCATTGGCTCCTTTCAGGGCAGCCGGACCGTCTCCTCAGTGCGATCTTCCGCGGCGCCTTCGCGCGCAGCATTGATGACGTCGAACAGCGCGCGCAAGGCATCGGTGACGCCTTGGCGCGATTGTGATGACAGGGTGATCGGCGTCGTCTTGCACGCTCTCTTCAGCTTGGCGGCTTTCTTCTTGATCTCTTCCGGCGTCAGCGCGTCGCACTTCGACAGCGCCACGATCTCCGGCTTGTCCTCGAGGCCGCGGCCGTAGGCTTCCAGTTCGCCGCGGATGACCTTGTAGGCGGCGGCGGGATCTTCGCTCGTGCCGTCGACGAGATGCAGCAGCACGCGGCAGCGTTCGGTGTGGCCGAGAAAGCGATCGCCGAGGCCGACGCCTTCGTGCGCGCCCTCGATGAGGCCGGGCAAATCGGCAAGCACGAACTCACGCTCGTCGACGCGAACGACGCCGAGCTGCGGATGCAGCGTCGTGAACGGATAGTCGGCGATCTTCGGTTTCGCCGCCGTTACCGCGGCGAGGAAGGTCGATTTGCCGGCGTTGGGCAAGCCGACGAGGCCGGCATCGGCGATCAGCTTCAGCCGCAGGCGGATGGTGAGCTCTTCGCCAGGCAGGCCGGGATTGGCGTTGCGCGGGGCGCGGTTGGTCGATGATTTGA
The DNA here is from genome assembly GCA_051959715.1 of Pseudolabrys sp. Lineage (GTDB taxonomy): Bacteria > Pseudomonadota > Alphaproteobacteria > Rhizobiales > Xanthobacteraceae > Pseudolabrys. Next base: position 2,227 of record JBQCFB010000304.1, on the reverse strand, counting down.
AATGCGCGTTGCCGAAGCCGCCATTGCCGCCCTTCGCGATGGTGACGCGCTCGCCGACCTTCGTGAGGTCGGCGAGCAGCGTCTCGCCGTCCTCCTCGTAGATCTGCGTGCCGACCGGCACCTTCAGAAGCGCGTCCTTGCCGTTGGCGCCGGCGCGGTCCTTGCCCATGCCGTTGCCGCCGCGCTCGGCCTTGAAGTGCTGCTGGTAGCGATAGTCGATCAGCGTGTTCAGACCGTTGACCGCTTCGATGAGGACATCGCCGCCTTTGCCGCCGTCCCCGCCATTGGGGCCGCCGAACTCGATGAACTTCTCGCGCCGGAACGACACGCAGCCGTTCCCGCCGGCGCCGGAGAGGATGTAAACCTTGGCCTCGTCGAGGAATTTCATGGCGCCGATATAGGCGATTGCGGCGCCCGGCGCACTAGCCGTGAGCGGCGCGGCGGCCCTCGGAATCGAGAAAATCGCAGGTCCCGTCCGCCTTGATGCGGTCGATCAGGTCGACCTCCCAGGTCAGGTACTCCTGCATCCCGGCCTTGGGGTCGCCCGGCTTCTCGTAGGGCTTGAGCCAGACGTCGATGGCCTCATCGGCCATCCGGGCGTCCTTCGACAGCGCTTTGCCGGCGGCGGTCCAGGCGGCGGTGCCGCCCCGGAGCCATGTGACCGGCACCGTCGTGTGCTCCCGGGCTTCCGCCACGGCAAGGCCGGCGAGGAGGCCGTCTTCCGAGGTGAGCACGATCGGGCCGGTGGACGCGATTGTCGCCAGTGCCTTGCCGAGGCGGCCGCGGATCGCGAACCAGGCACCGGGAACGTGGCCGCGGCGGTAGTCGGGGCTGCGCGCCAGGTCGATGATGGTGGCGTCGGCCGGGATCGCGGCGGCATCGATCGCGGCATCCATCGGCGGCGCGCCGAGCGGAGCCGGCGCCAGGTCGCCGGTCTCGTCGCCGGCTTCGGCGAGCACATAGACCTCCGGCCAGCCCATGCGGCGAAGCCACGCGCCGCTCATCAGCGCGCGCGCTCCCTTGTCATCGCTGAGCACGATGCGCGCGCCGAGCGTGCCGGCGTAAGTGTCGGTTGCCTGCACCAGCTGACCGCCGGGCGCGGAGACCGCACCCGAGAGATGTCCGCGCCGATATTCGTCCGGATCGCGTACGTCGAACACGTAGGTGGTGCGCCCCGTGTCGGCTTGCAGCCGCGCGAGCGCGGCGCGGTCGATGCGCTGCACGCCGAATTTATGCGCGACCTTCTCGGCGGCGTCGCGCGCCCAGGCGAGGCCCTTGTCGGTGACGTCGGGGAAGCGCTTCGTCTCGCCGCTGGCCGTCTTCAAGCCGGCGAGATGCCAGCCCATCGTGCCGTTGCGCAGCGCCACCACCTTGTTCGCCACGCCGGCGTCGATCAGCGACTGCGCGCCGATGATGCTGCGCGTGCGGCCGGCGCAGTTGACCACGATGGTCGTCTCGGGCGAGGGCACGATATCGCGCACGCGCAGTACAAGCTCGGCGCCGGGCACGTCGATGCCGGTCGGGATCGAGACGCGGTTGAATTCGTCGAACGGCCGGCTGTCGAGCACCTTCATGTCCGTGCCGGAGCGCATCATCGCGTCCAGCTCCTGTGCGCTGACGCTCGGCGTGCCGCTGTCGTGCTCGACGAACTCGCCGAACGCCTTCGACGGCACATGCATGCCTGAAAAGGTGATCAGCCCGGCCTTTTCCCAGCCGGCGCCGCCGCCTGCGAGACACGCCACGTCGCTGTAGCCCGCGCCCGTCAGGATCGCTTCGGCGCGCGCGACGAGGCCGTCGCCGTCGTCGATCAGCACGATGCGGGTCGCCTTGCGCGGCACGAGGCGCGCGAACCGCAGTTCGATCCGGCTCAGCGGCACCGAGCGCGCCCAGAGCAGATGGTTCTGCGAATAGACGAGCTCCTCGCGCACGTCGATGAGCGCGAGCTCTTCGTCGTCGGTCAGCATCGCTTTGACGGCTGCGGGGGAGAGAGGTCGGAGCATGAAATTATAATTCTTATTCGTGCTAATGCTTCTTTCCCTCTCCCCGTTCTTACGGGGATAGGGTGGCGAGCGCAGCGAGCCGGGTGAGGGGCCAGCGTCAGTCGCGGCAAGGGGCCCCCCACCCGCCCCCCGGGCGCGCCCCCCCCAACCCCGCACGACCCGGCGCGGGGAACAAAACGTAGACCGCAAAAAAAAATTAAAATAATTCTACCACCACTCACCCCCCC
>JBQCFB010000303.1:0-5785 GCA_051959715.1 Pseudolabrys sp. | reverse complement strand
GCCCAGATCGTCTTCGCCGCGTCCTTCGGGATGACGCCGAGCTCGGCCATGGCGTCGGCCGCATGCGCCTCGATCTCGAACCAGATCCTGTATTTCGTCTCCGGCGACCAGATCGCGGTCATGGCCGGGCGGGAGTAGCGGGGGATCATTATTGGCTGCCAAACTGCATTGAAGTTGTCATCGCCGGGCTTGTCCCGGCGATCTCGCTTAGATGGGCACTGCGTCCCTTATCGGGATGGCCGGGTCAAGCCCGGCCATGACAAGGAAGAGTTACGCCGCCTCGCCGCGCGCCAGCGCGCCGGCGTTGCGGATGGCGGCGATGTTGCCCTTGTAGTCGCCGCCCTTGAACACGGCCGAGCCGGCGACCAGCACATTGGCGCCGGCGCGGACGACCTCGGCGGCGTTGTCCTTGGTCACGCCGCCGTCGACCTCAATGTCGATCGGCCGGCCGCCGACCAGCGCGCGCACCTGCGCGATCTTGTCGAGCGCGGCCGGGATGAAGGCCTGGCCGCCGAAGCCGGGATTGACCGACATGATCAGCACGAGGTCGACCATGTCGATGACGTGCGCGATGGTCGAGACCGGCGTGCCCGGGTTCATCGTCACGCCGGCCTTCTTGCCGAGCGCGCGGATGGCCTGGAGCGAGCGGTGGATGTGGGGGCCTGCCTCGACATGCACGGTGATGATGTCGGAGCCGGCCTTGGCGAAGGCCTCCAGATAGGGGTCGCAAGGGCTGATCATCAGGTGGACGTCGAAGGTCTTCTTCGAGACCGGGCGCAGCGCCTTCACGACGTCGGGGCCGATGGTGATGTTGGGGACGAAGTGGCCGTCCATCACGTCGACATGGATCCAGTCGGCACCGGCGGCCTCGATCGCGCGGATCTCATCGCCCAGCCGCGCGAAATCGGAGGCGAGGATCGAGGGCGCGATGAGCAGCGGCCGCGGCATGGACGGGTCTCCTTGAGGCGTCCGCGTACCATGCGGGGGTGGCAGCGGCAACGCGCGGGGCCGCGGCATCCCCGGCAATTGGGGCCGCGGGCGGCAAGTTTTGCCGGGGTTGGCCGGGAGGGTGCGGGCGGCGGTCCATCGAAACGTCCATGAAACCGGCACTTTCTGGCCGCCGCGAACTGGCCCGGGGATTGCGAGGAGCGGGCGGGCGACAGCGCCGGAAACATGCCGGCCGGTCATGAAGGACGTTGCGTATGTCGATCTCGGCCACTTCCTCCTCGGACGCCTTATCCTATCTCCAGTCGCTGCTTCAGACGGCGGGCAACCTTGCCGGCAACACCGCGGGCGTCGGCCCGGTCGGCGATTGGTTGGCCGCCGCCGGCAATAGCGGCTCGCAGGCCTCGGGCGCGGCGCCCGGGACGCCGCCGGCCTTCGGCATGGCGCCGCCGCCGTTCCCGGACGGCACCATGGCGGCGCTGATCGCGCTCAAGAGCCAGGACGCCTCCGGCGCGAACGGCACCGGCAGCGCGCAGGGCCTGTTCGGCAAGCTGGACACCGACGGCGACGGCAAGATCAGCCAGGGCGAATTCGAGAGCGCGCTGAGCTCGTCCGGCGTCGATACGTCGAGCGCCGATGCGCTGTTCGCCAAGCTCGACAAGAACGGCGACGGCAGCATCGACCAGGGCGAATTGACCTCGGCGACGCGGCGCGGCCACGGCCACCATCACCACGGCATGGCGGCGGGCGGCGCCGGCGGCGGTGACGGCGGCGGCGCGGACAGCCTGCTCAACGCCACGGGCGCGGACGGCGCCAAGACGCAGACCACGACCAATGCCGACGGCTCGTCGACGACGACGATCACCTATGCCGACGGGTCGACGGTCACGATGACGACGCCGGCCGTGCAGCCGAGCAACGCCTCGTCCGGAAACGGCGGAGCGACGCAGACGGCCGCGAACGGAAGCCCGGTCAACCTGATCGAGCAGCTCATCAAGATGCAGTCGCAGCTCATCGCCAAGCAGGCTGCGAGCGTCTCAGCGGTCGCCTGAGCCCTCGCGCACCGCCCAGCGGGCCAGCGGCCGCATGAGATGCGGCAGCAGGTAGATGGGAAATTGCGCGACGGCGAAATAGAGCCAGGCAATGTCGGAGACGGCAAAGCCCGTCGCCGTCAGCATGAGACCGATATTGCGGTTGCCCGCCAGCACGCCGAGGGCGAAAGCGCGCCCGCGGCCCGCCGGCCAGAAGACGAGCGTGGTCACCGCCGTCGTGCCGAGCGACAGGCCGAAAGCGAGCAGCGTCAGCTTCGCGACCAGCAGCGGCTCGGTCAGCATGTGCGCCGCGACGCCATCCATGGCGGCGATGGCGAAGCTCATGAACATCAAAACGCTCAGGCCGTCGATGCGCTGCGCCTGCGCCTCGATGAAGGCGCCGCCGGCGACGCGACGGATCACCGCGGCGCCGAGCGCCGCCCCGGCAATGATGAGCGCAAGGTGGATGCTGAGCGCGAGCGGTGACGTGAGCGCCGTGCCGAGGAAGACGTGCGTGAACAGCCACGCCGCCAGTGGCGAGACCGCGACCGTCACAATCAGGCCGGCCAGGGTCAGCGCCACGTCGAGGCCGAGCAGGGCGGCAACGGCGGGCGCGGACATGAGACCGGGCCCGGCGAGCTGCAGCACCAGAATGAAATAGAGGCCGGGGGAGGCCTCGGCGACGCCCGCATGCGACAGCGCAAGGCCGATCAGCGCCGGCGCGACCAGCATCGCCCACAGGGCGGAAGCGGCGATCAGGCGCGGCCGCGTGAAGTAGCGGCGCAGCGACACGGGATCGACGCGGAGGAAGGCGAGCGTCAGCATGCCCACGATCACCACGCCGAGCGCAGGCTTGAGCACCGCCGCGAGCTGCGGCAGCGCCAGGCCGATGAAGATCGAGGCCGCCGCAAGCAGCGTGCCGTGGCGGCCGATCAAGCTCAGGGCGGCCGCGAGCGCGGCAAGCGCTTTCATGTCAGGGGACAACTCCGGCTGGGCGCGACGCTCTTGATAGCGCCTTACAAACGGGCGATCTATGCCGGTCCGGCGGAGCCGGCATGATATCGTGGAAGGGAAGCCCCCAATGGCGCGCACCGATGCCATCGTCCTGGGCGCGGGAATCGTCGGCACGTCCGTCGCGCTGCAACTCGCCAGGCGCGGCCTGTCGGTGGCGCTCGTCGACCGCAAGGGCGTCGGGCAGGAGACGTCCTACGGCAATTCAGGCGTCATCGAAGGCAGCACGGTTTTCCCGGCGGCGTTCCCGAGCGAGCTGCGCGCGCTCCTGCGCGTCGCCTTCAAGCGGGCGACGGAAGCCAATTACCATCTCTCGTTCCTGCCGCAGGTCGCGCCGTGGCTGTGGGCGTTCCGCCATTATTCGCAGCCGCAGCGTCTCATCGAGACCGCGCGGGTGAACCGGCCGCTGTTTTCGCGTGCGGTCGGCGAGCACGAGACCTTGATGCAGGAGTCGGACGCGACGTCCCTCTTGCGCACGAACGGCTGGATGAAGCTCTACAGCCGGGACGACGCGCTCGACCGGCTGCGGCCGGAATTCGAGATCGCGAAGGAGTTCGGCCTGCCGCTCGAGACGCTCGATGCCAAGGGCGCGCAGGCACTCGAGCCGAACTTGCGGCCCGTGTTCACGCACGCCGTGTTCTGGCCGAAGGCGGCGAGCATCAGCAACCCCCTGGCGCTCACGCGCGCCTACGCCAAACGCTTCGCCGCGCTCGGCGGCGTCGTGGTCAATGGCGACGCCCGCTCGCTGCATCGCTCCGGCAATCGCTGGCGCGTCGAGACCGATGAAGGCGCGCTCGATTCGGACAATGTCGTCGTCGCGCTCGGACCCTGGGCGCCGGACGTGCTCGGGCCGCTCGGCCTCAAGCTGCCGATGGCGGTGAAACGCGGCTATCACCGGCATTTCCGCGCCCAAGGCAACGCGTCGCTGGCGCGGCCCGTGGTCGACGCCGAAGCGGGTTTCCTGATCACGCCGATGGAGCAGGGCATTCGCCTGACGACGGGCGCCGAGTTCGCATCGCGCGACGCCGCGCCCACGCCGGTGCAGTTCGACCGGCTGATGCCGCGTGCGCGCGCGCTGTTTCCGCTCGGCGAGCGCGCCGACAACGACACCTGGGTCGGTGCGCGCCCGTGCTTTGCGGATTCGCGGCCCGTGATCGGCGCTGCGCCGAAGCTGCCGGGGCTGTGGCTCGGCATCGGACACGCGCACTGGGGGCTGACGCTGGGGCCGATCACCGGGCGGCTCATTGCCGACATGATCGCCGGCACGACTCCGGTGGTCGACCCGGCGCCGTACCGGGCCGAACGCTTTCTCTGATCTTCAGTGCGCCTTGATGCCGCTCGCGGCGGCGACGTCCTTCCATTGCCTGATCTCGGTCGAAATCAGGGTCTGGAAGTCTGCCGGCGTGCTGGAGGCGGCGGTGATGCCCTGGGCATCGAAGCGGGACTTCACCTCCGGCATGGCGAGGACGTCACGCACGGCGCCGTTGAGCTTTGCAATCACGTCCTTCGGGGTCTTGGCCGGCGCCAGCATGCCGACCCATTGCAGCGCCTCGAAGTTCGGATAGCCGCTCTCCGCCAAAGTCGGCACGTCCGGAAAATGCGCGCTACGCGTCTTGCCGCCCATGGCGAGCGGGACGAGCTTGCCGGCCTTGATCTGCGGGCCCGATAATTGCGTCGACAGCACGCCAAAGTCGGTCTCGCCCGAGATCAGCGACAGCACCGAGGGCGCGCCGCCGCGATAAGGGACCTGAACCATCTTGATGCCGGCGCGACTGTCGAACAGCTCCGTCACGAAATGTGACTGGCTGTCTGTTCCGGGCGTCGCATAGGTCAGCTTACCCGGCTGCGCCTTGGCGAGCGCGACGAAATCCTTCAGCGTCCTGGCCTGCACCTTGCTGGACGCCACGAACATGAGCGGATCGCGCATCAGCAGGCTGACCGCGGCGAGATCGTGCTCGGTGTCGAACGGCATGCCCGCATTGGTCGCGGGAACGACGGTGTGCGAGGAGGCGACGACGGCGAGCGTGTAGCCGTCGGGAGGAGATTTTGCGACGGCGTCGGTGCCGATGATGCCGCTCGCGCCGGACTTGTTCTCGACGACGACCGGCTGGCCGAGCTTCTGCGACAGATAGGGCTGGATGATGCGCGCGACATTGTCGTTCAGCCCGCCGGGCGGGAAGGGAACGATGATGCGGATGGGGTGGCTCGGATAGCCGTCGGCGCGGGCGGCGTGAGGTATCGCGATAGAGGCCGCGAGCAGGCTGGCGGCGACGGCCGCGATGCGCATGGACTTCACGCTGTCCTCCCGTGTGCTATGGCTCGACGCCACTTTTTTCCGTGCGCCTCTCGAGGGCGCGCTCCTTCCTTTGACTGAAGCGCCGCGCCGCCGCAACAGGGATCGACACATGCAGAAAACCGGAATCGTCATCGTTGGCGGCGGCCCGGTCGGCACGGCGCTGGCGGTCACGCTCGGCCTGCGCGGTGTCGCCTGCGTGCTCGTCGAGCCGCGCACCGGCATGCACAAGATTCCCAAGGGGCAGAACCTCACCCAGCGGACGCTGGAGCATTTCTATTTCTGGGGCATCGTCGAGGAACTGAGGAAGGCGCGGGTCATGCCGCCGGATGCGCCGATCGGCGAGATCACCGCCTATGGCGACCTCTCGAGCGACTACTGGCATGCGCCGCGCGGCCGCGAACTGGTGCGGCCCTATTACTTCCAGGACAATGACCGCATGCCGCAATACCGGATGGAAGAAGTGCTGCGGGCAAAGCTCGCCACGCTGCCTTCGGTCGAGACG
>JBQCFB010000302.1:0-9893 GCA_051959715.1 Pseudolabrys sp. | reverse complement strand
ATCCAGTAGCGCAGCCGCCCGCGCGCCATGCGGCCCGCGCAGGGTACCTGCGGAACTCTTGATAAAGTCACCATAAATTGCGCACCGCGCGGCTGAAGCGGGGGCCGGGCGGTGTTAGTCTCGTTGCCAGGATCTCGGCTCGGTCGCCGGGCGCGACCGACTGCCGACCTTCATCGCAACGCCCGATATGCGGGACGCGCGCCATGATCTCCCTCACCGTCAACGGCAAGGCCTATCAGCTCGACATCGAGCCCGAGACGCCGCTGCTCTGGGTCCTTCGCGACGAGATCGGTCTCACCGGCACCAAATATGGCTGCGGCATCGCGCAATGCGGCGCCTGCACCGTGCATGTCGACGGTGATGCGGTGCGCTCCTGCGGACTCCAGGTCGGCGACGCTGCCGGCAAGGCGATCACCACAATCGAGGGCCTGTCGCCCGAGACGAAGCATCCGGTGCAGCAGGCCTGGCTCGCCGAAGACGTGCCGCAATGCGGTTATTGCCAGTCCGGACAGATCATGGCCGCAGCGGCTTTCCTAAAGGAGCACCCGACACCGACCGACGCCGACATCGACGACAACCTCACCAATATCTGCCGGTGCGGCACCTATGTGCGCATCCGCCGCGCCATCCATCGCGCCGCCGCGCTGATGAAGGCTTGAGGAGGGCGCCATGAACCAAATGCCGAAACTCTCCCGCCGCCAGTTCGTTGCCGCCTCGCTCACCGCAGCCGGCGGACTTGCCATCAGCGTCAACGCCGCCGCGGCCGCCGTCATCGGCGCAACGCCTTACGGTGATCCGACCGCGCCGAACGAGATCAACGCCTTCCTCGCCATCGACCCCGACGGCACCATCCTCATCCGCTCGCCGCATGCGGAGATGGGGCAGGGCGCCATCACCTCCCTGCCGATGATCGTCGCCGAGGAGCTCGAATGCGACTGGTCTAAGGTGAAGGTCGAATACGCCTCGCCGACGCGAAACCTGCGCGAGAAGATGGTCTATGGCGACATGGTCACGGCCGGCAGCCGCGGCGTGCGCATGTCGTGGCGCATGCTTCAGCAGGCCGGCGCCTCGGCGCGCGTGCGGCTCGTTGCCGCCGCGGCCAAGCGCTGGGGCGTGCCGGAGAGCGAATGCGAGGCGGCCAACAGCAAGGTCGTGCACAAGGCGTCGGGCCGTTCGCTCGACTACGCGGCTCTCGTGTCCGATGCGGCCAAGGTCACGCTCGCGGCCGAGCCCGCGATCCGCACGCCCGACAAGTTCAAGCTGGTCGGCAAGCCGCTGGCGCGGCTCGATACGCCGCTCAAGATCAACGGGTCGGCCAAGTTCGCCATCGATACGCGGCTGCCGGGCATGCTGTATGCCGCGATCGCCGCCTGTCCGGTGCAGGGTGGCACGCTCAAGTCCGTCGACGAGTCTCCGGTCAAGGGCCGGCGCGGCGTGCTCCAGGTGGTGAAGCTTCCCGACGCCGTCGCGGTCGTCGCCGACCGCTTCTGGCGCGCCAAGGAGGCGCTGGCGCTGCTCAAGCCTGACTGGGAGACGGGCGCGGCCGGCAAGACCGACACGGCGCAATTCGCCAAGCTCTACCGCGACACGCTGGACGGGCCGATGGCGCAGGCGCGCAATGACGGCGATGTCGACGCCGTCCTCGCGCAGACCGCCGGCGCGGGCGGCAAGGTCATCGAGGCGCTCTACGAAGCGCCGCACGCCGCCCACGCGCAGATGGAGCCGCTCAACGCCACCGCGCATTTCAACGGCGACAGGCTCGACATCTGGGTCGGCACGCAGATCGCGATGAGCGCGCTCAGGCTCGCCGCCGCCACCTCCGGCCTCAAGCCGGAGCAGATTACGATCCACAACTGCTTCCTCGGCGGCGGCTTCGGCCGGCGCGGCAACAACGACGAACTGCGCCACGCGATCCTCGTTGCCAAGGCGGTCGGCGAGAAGCCGGTCAAGCTCGTCTGGACGCGCGAAGAGGACATGACGCACGACCGCTACCGGCCGCAGGCGGCGGTGCGGCTCAAAGCGGCGCTCGGCGCCGACGGCATGCCAGTCGCATTCGACGCGAAGATCGCCGTCGGTTCGATCCAGCGCGACAGCGGCAGCGGCAACACGCCGAACGGCCTCGAGCCGCAGGCAATCGAGGGCATCGCCAACACGAACTACAAGATACCGAACCTGCGCGTCGGTGCGATGCTCAAGAACACGCACATCAAGGTCGGCTTCTGGCGCTCGGTCGGCTCGTCGCAGAACGCCTTCTTCATGGAGAGCTACATCGACGAACTCGCGCATGCGGCGGGCAAGGACCCTGTCGCCTTCCGTCGAGCCCTGTTGTCGCACCGCGCCGATTTCCTGCGCGTGCTCGATACGGTCGCGGAGAAGGGCGACTGGGGCAAGCCGCTGCCGGCCGGCCACGGCCGCGGCGTCGCCATCCACGAATGCTACGACTCGATCGTCGCGCAGGTCGCGGAAGTCTCGGTCGACAAGCAGGGCACGGTGCGCGTGCATCGCGTCGTCGCGGCGGTCGACTGTTCGCAGGTGGTCAACCCGTCGATCATCGAGGCGCAGACCGAGGGCGGCATCATCTATGGCCTGTCGGCGGCGCTGTTCGGCGACCTGACCGTCAAGGACGGCGCCATCCAGGAGACGAACTTCGACACCTATCCGATGGTGCGGCTCGCCGACGCGCCGAAGATCGAAGTCCATCTCGCGCTGACGCCCGGCAAGCGCTGGGGCGGCATCGGCGAGCCGGGCACGGCGCCGACGGCGCCGGCGGTGGCGAACGCCATCTTCGCCGCGACCGGCGTGCGCCTGCGCAGGACGCCGTTCAAGGACGCCAACCTCGCGGGCAGGGCGTGACGTCGTCCTGAGGTGCACGCGCGCATCGCGCGCGTGCCTCGAAGGGTGACGGCTAAACGCTCTTCGTCTGCTTTGCCTGATCGATCGCCTGCCACACCCGCGCCGGCGTCATCGGCATGGGCAGATCGCGGACGCCGAGATCGGCGAGCGCGTCGATCACCGCATTGGCGACCGTCGGCAGGCCGCCGGAGCAGCCGGCCTCGCCGCAGCCCTTGGCGCCGACCGGATTGGTCTTGGTCGGGATGCCGCGGTTCAGGACAGTGATGTTCGGCGCGTTGTGGGCGCGCGGCATGGCGTAGTCCATGAACGAGCCGGTGAGGATCTGGCCCTCGGCGTCGTAGACCACGCCTTCGAGCAGCGCCTGTCCCAACCCTTGCACGACGCCGCCCTGGATCTGGCCCTCGACCAGCATCGGATTGACCACCGTGCCGAAGTCGTTGACCGCGGTGTACTTCACCACGTCGGCATTGCCGGTCTCCGGATCGATCTCGACCTCGGCGATGTGCACGCCGTTCGGATAGGTGCCGGGCACGGCATCCGTCACGTGCGACACGTCGAGCGACGCGCCCGCCGGCACGCCCGTGCCGCTGCGCACGCGCTCGGCGAGCTGCATGATGCCGACGGCGCGGTCGGTGCCGGCGATGACGAAGCGGCCGTCGCGGAATTCGATGTCGCCGGCCGAGGCTTCGAGCACGTGCGCGGCGAGGTCCTTGCCCTTGTCGATCACCTTGTCGGCGGCCTGCATGATCGCGGTGCCGGACAGCATGGCCGAGCGCGAGCCGCCGGTGCCGCCGCCGGTGACGAGCTGGTCGCTGTCGCCTTGCAGGAGCCGGATGCGGTCGAACGGAATGCCGAGCTTGTCGGTCAGGATCTGCGCGAAGGGTGCGGCGTGGCCCTGGCCGTAGTCGAGCGTGCCGGTGATGATGGTGACGGTGCCGTCGTCCTCGAAACGCAGGCCGCCCATCTCGGTGGTGCCGGCGGCGGTGGTCTCGACATAGCAGCCGACCCCGAGGCCGCGCAGCTTGCCGGCCTTCTTGCTCTCGCGCTTGCGCTGCTTGAAGCCGGCGACGTCGGCCGACTCCATCGCGAAGTCGAACAGGCCGGGGAAGTCGCCGCTGTCGTACACCGTGCCGGCGGCCGAGGTGAACGGCATGTCCTTGGCGCGCACGAAGTTGCGGCGGCGGATTTCGAGGCGGTCGATGCCGAGCTCGGCCGCCGCATAGTCCATCATCCGCTCCATGTGAAAGGCGCCCTCGGGGCGCCCGGCGCCGCGATAAGCCGACACGAGCGTGGTGTTGGTCAGCACGCACTTGGTCGCCGTTTCCATCAGCGGCGTGCGATACATGCCGACGTTGTTCTTGGTGACGTTGACGGTCGGCAGCAGCGGGCCGAAGGCGCCGACATAGCCGCCAATATTGCCGTAGCCGGTGAGCCGCAGCGCCTGGATGACGCCGCGCTTGTCGAAGGCGGCCTCCAGCGTCATGTCGAAGTCGCGGCCGTGATGGTCGGACACGAAGCTGCCCGAACGCTCGTCGGTCCACTTCACCGGGCGGCCGAGCACCTTCGCGGCGTGCAGGATGCAGATGTATTCCGGATAGGGCGTCGCCTTCATGCCGAAGGAGCCGCCGACATTGCCGGTGAGGATGCGCACCTTCTCGGCCGGCGCGCCGAGGATGTCGCGCAGCATGTTCTTCATGCCGAACACGCCCTGGCTGCACGAATGCAGCGTCCACTTCTCGGCGGCCTTTTCGAATTCGCCGATCGCCGAGCGCGGCTCGATCGAATTGACGACGAGGCGCTGGTTGACCATCGGCAGCTTGATGACGTGCGCGGCCGAGGCGAAGGCGGCGGCGACCTTGTCGGCATCGCCGAAGTGATAATCGAGGCAGACATTGTTCGGGACATCGTCCCAGATCTGCGGCGCGCCGGGCTTGGCCGCCTCGCGCGCGCTCATCACCGCGGGCAGCGGCTCGACGTCGACGACGACGGCCTCAGCCGCGTCCTTGGCCTGGGCAAGCGTCCCCGCGACGACGCAGGCGACCGGGTCGCCGACGAAACGCACCTTGTCCGTCGCCAGCGCCGGACGCGGCGTGTAGCGGATCGGCGATCCGTCGCGGCTCTTGAGCGGCAGCGTGCACTTGAGTCCGCCATAGCCGGCGAGATCCTGGCCGGTAAGGACCGCGAGCACGCCCTTCATCTTCTTCGCCGCGGAGGTGTCGATGCCGCGAATGATACCGTGCGCGTTGCTGCTGCGCACCATCACCGCATAGGCCTGTCCGGCGAGGTTGATGTCGTCGGTGTAGCGGCCTTCGCCGCGCACGAGCTTGGGGTCCTCGGTGCGCTTGACCGGCTGGCCGACACCGAATTTCGTCGTGGCCAGAGCGGCTTCGATGGTCCTGTCGTCCATGCGGGGTGCTTTCGGGTACGTCTGAAGGGCGGGCCCCTGAGATAGAGCACGACGCGCGCTTGCACAAGAATACGCGGTGCGGACCGAGGGTTGCGTCGCAGGCAGGCGCTGTTAGACTTTTCGGCGATCAGGAACAATGCCGCGTCCATAACGGCGAGCGATCGACGAGGGGGCGGCAGGAAGGTTTTGTTACGATGAGCGGCGAGGCCGGAGATATTCCAGGCCTCGACCCCGCTCTCGATCGGGCGCACGCGCGCGCCCGATGGGGTCGGCGGTCGTCTGAGCGGCCCGAGCCCGGTGCGTCCGGCGATCGGGGCGGGCCGAGCTATGCCGCGCTCGATCTCGGCACCAATAATTGCCGCCTGCTCATTGCCCGTCCGGCCGGCGACGGCTTCCGCGTCGTCGATGCCTTCTCGCGCATCGTCCGTCTCGGCGAAGGCGTGTCGCTGTCGGGGCGGCTCAGCGATGCGGCGATGGATCGCGCCGTCGGTGCGCTCGCCGTTTGCCGCGCCAAGATGAAGAATCGCGGCGTGACGCGCGCGCGCCTGATCGCGACGGAAGCCTGTCGCGCGGCCGAGAACGGCGCCGACTTCCGCGCCCGCGTCGCCGATCAGCTCGGCCTCGATCTCGAAGTGATCGACCGCGAGACCGAGGCCTGCCTTGCAGCCACCGGATGCACGCCGCTGATCGACCCGCAGGCTGACGGCGCCGTGCTGTTCGACATTGGCGGCGGCTCGTCGGAAGTCGTGCGGCTCAACCGGTCGCAGCGCATGCGCCGTGGCCCGCCGCTGCCGCGCATCCGCGGCTGGATTTCGTTGCCGACCGGCGTGGTCACGCTCGCCGAGCGGCACGGCGGCATCAACGTCACGCCCGCCTCCTACGAAGCGATGGTGCAGGAGGTGGCGACGCTGCTCGCGCCGTTCGTTCGCGAGCATGGCGGCGAGGGCCTCAAGGGCATCCACATGCTCGGCACGTCGGGCACGGTGACGACGATCGCCGGCGTGCATCTCAATCTCAGGCGCTACGACCGCAGCCGCGTCGACGGCTGCTGGATGAGCGAAGGCGAGATCAGCGCGGTGATCGATCGGCTTCTTGCCATGAGCTATGACGAGCGCGTGGCCTCGCCCTGCATCGGCGCCGAACGCGCCGATCTGGTGCTCGCAGGCTGCGCCATCCTCGAGGCGATCCGCCGCGCCTTCCCGTCGCCGCGCCTGCGTGTCGCCGACAGGGGCCTCCGCGAAGGCATGCTGGTCCAGATGATGCGCGAGGACGGCGCCTGGGGCGGCGGCGAGCAGACCGCGACTGTGTAGACGCGCTGTATCAGCATTCGCCGTCATTCCGGACGCCGCGAAGCGGCGATCCGGAATCCAGTACACCGTGCACTTTCGTCGGTCTGCGGAGTAGTGGATCGCCCGCTTTCGCGGGCGATGACACAAACAGGGCTCCCCAAGCGGCCGGCGACGGTGTAGCAACGCGCCATGGCGAAGCAGACCAAAAGCAGCGGCGGCGAGCGTGCGCTGAAGGTGCGCGTGAAGACGGCGGGCAAGCGCTCGCTGTCCTCGAAGCTGTGGCTCGAGCGGCAGCTCAACGATCCATACGTCGCGCGCGCCAAGCGCGAAGGCTACCGCTCGCGCGCCGCCTTCAAGCTGACCGAGATCGACGACAAGGCGCGTGTGCTGAAGAAGGGCGCGCGCGTTGTCGATCTCGGCGCCGCGCCCGGCGGCTGGAGCCAGGTCGCGGCCAAGCGCGTCGGCGCACCGGAGAAGGGCAGAGTCGTCGGCATCGACCTATTGGAAATGGAGCCGGTGCCCGGCGTCGATTTCGCGGTGATGGATTTCCTCGACGAGAGCGCGCCCGAGCGCCTGAAGGCGATGCTCGGGGGCGAGGCCGACGTCGTGCTCTCCGACATGGCGGCCAACGCCACTGGCCATGCGCGCACCGATCACTTGAAGATCATGGCGCTGGTCGAACTCGCCGCCGATTTCGCCCGCGAGGTGCTGGCGCCGGGCGGCGCGTTCCTCGCCAAGGTGCTCCAGGGCGGCACGGAGGCCACGCTGCTCGCCGGACTCAAGCGCGACTTCGCGTCGGTGAAGCACATCAAGCCGCCGGCGAGTCGCGCCGACTCCGCCGAGCTCTATCTGCTCGCCACGGGTTTCCGCGGCGGCAAGGCTTGAATCTCTAGCGGAATACTTCCGAGAAGCTCGGGTCGCGCGAGCCGGCGCGATAATAGCGCACCGCCTGTCGCGACGGCGGAGCGCGGCGCTGGGCGAGACGGCGCTGCTCGGCGATGCGTTCGGCGCGTTCGAACTCGGCGCGCAGGCGGCGCTGCTCGCGCTCGCGCATGGCGAGGCGCGCGTCTCGTTCCTGACGCTGCGTCTTCGCGTTGCGCGGCGGCTGGCGCTCGTGGCGCTCATGGACCACGACGTCGCGCGGCGCCGGCGCCGTGTGATGGATGCTGCCGGTCGCCGGCGGCTCGGCCTTCGGCGCAGCGTCCTTCTTGCTGTCGACGACAGGGGCGGGCTTCTGCTGCGGCAGAGGTTCGAGCTTGCGCTCAACCTTTGGCTCGATCTTTGGCTCTGCCTTGGGCTCGAGCTTGGCCTCGACTTTCGGCTCGGCCTTCGGTTCGATCTTCGGCGGGATTTTCGCGACAGCTTTCGGCTCGGGCTTCGCTTCAGGGCGGGCCGGCGGCGGCGGTACGGCTGCGGCCTGGCGCGCCTTGTTCGCCTGCTCCTTCGCCGCTTCCTGTGCCTGCTGCTTTGCCTGCTCGCGCGCCTGCTTCTCGCGCAGCGCGGCGTCCTGCTTGTCCTGGCGTTCGGCGGCGGCCAGACGGTCGAGCGCCTTCTTCGCATCCATCGCGCGATGGTCGCGCGACAGCGCCAGCCGATAATCGCTCATCGCGCGGTCGCGCTGGCCGGCCTGCTCGTAGGCGCGGCCGCGCTGGTAGATGACACGCGCGTTCTTCGGCTCGAGCGCGGCGAGACGGTCGAAGTTCTCGGCCGCCTGGGCGTAGCTCTTCGCCTGCATCAGCGCCGCGGCGCGCGCCTGGAGCACGGTCGTGTTCCTCGGCTGCTTCGCCAGCACCGCGTCGTAGTCGGAGACGGCGCCGCCGGCGTCGCCCTTGGACTGATAGATCTCGGCGCGCGCGAGTCGCCAGTCGACATTGTCCGGCGCGCGCGTCAGCGCCGCCTCGAGATCGATGAGCGCGGCGTCGGCCTTGTTCGACGCCTTCTCCATCATCGCGCGGTCGTAATAGGGCTGTGCCGGCCGCGGATCGCGCTTGATCGCCTCATCGAGGTCGGCGATCGCCTTCGCAGCATCGCCCTTGGCCTTGTAGATCGAGGCCCGCGCGAGGAACGGCGCCGGCGAGATGTCGGACAGCGCGATCGCCTTGTTGAAGTCGGCGAGCGCCTTGTCGTTGTCCTTGCGCGACAGGTAGATCTGGCCGCGCGCGTCGTAGGCGACGGCATTCTTGTCGTCGGCGTCGATCGCCTTGTCGAGATCGGGCAGGGCCTTGGCGTAATCCTTCTTGCGCGCGAAGGCGGCGCCGCGCAGCGCGAAGGCGTCGGCGCTCGCGGGGTTGAGCTTGAGAATGGCGTCGGCGTCGTGCACGACGCCGGCGAGGTCGCCGTCGTCGAGCCTGAGCGCGCCACGCGTCTTCAGGAGGTCGGCGTTCCAGGAGAACTTCAGCGCGCGGCTGATGTCGTCCATCGCCTTCTTGCGGTCGCCGCGGGCGGCGTAGGCCTCCGCGCGCAGCTTGTACGTCGACGGCCGTTTCTCGTCGACGGCGATGGCGCGGTCATAGACGCTGATCGCCTTGTCGAAATCGCCACGCTTGCGCCAGATGCCGGCAATGGCGGTCATGGCCGCGACGTTCTTGTCGTCGCGATGCGCCGCTTCCTGGTAATCGCCGAGCGCGCCGTTGAGGTCGTTCGAGGCCTCGCGCGCCTGCGCGCGCAGCATGTAGGTCGAGGTTTCCGGATCGAGCTTGATCGCGCGGTCGAAGTCGGCGAGCGCCTTGGCCTTGTCGCCTGCGCGCAGATAGAGCTCGCCGCGGCCGCGATAGGCCGTCGCGCGGTCGGAACCGAGGCTGATCGCGCGGCCGTAATCCTCCAGCGCGCCTTCGGTGTAGCCGAGATCGCGGCGCACGGTGGCGCGGTTGATGTAGGGCGATGGCGATTGCGGATCGAGCTTGATCGTCGCGTCGTAGTCGGCGAGCGCCTGGCCGAAATTGCCGCGCGCATACCAGGCGTTGCCGCGGTTCTGGTAGGCGGGCGCGAAATCCGGCGCGAGCTGGATCGCGTTGTTGAGGTCGCCGATCGCGTGCGGAACGTCGCCGCGGTCGAGATAGGCGAGGCCGCGCAGGCCGTAGGTGACGCCGAGCGGCTTGCCCTTCAGGCGGCCGGACTGCAGCAGCTTGGTGCAGGCGGCGATGCGCTGGTCGGCGAGGCTTTGCGTCTGCGTTGCGCAGTCCTGCAAGTCGCGCGTATGCGCGGGCGCCGCCGCCGCGGGCTGCGCGAACGCAACGAGGAGCGCCGCCACGCCTGCGGTCCTCATCAGCCACGCTGCCGTTCGCTCACGCATGAAACCGGTACCCGTACAATGTCGCAGGCTTAACAATACGCATTAACTATAT
>JBQCFB010000301.1:0-2216 GCA_051959715.1 Pseudolabrys sp. | reverse complement strand
GTCGAGCTTCACGAGGTTGATCTTGTGGCCGTCGACTTGCGCCTGATAGGCGTAGGCGGCGTTGATGCCCTTCTCGTAATTGAGGCCGATCGAGGAGGCCGGGCCGCTGAGCGAGGTGACGAAGCCGACAGTGATGTCCTGCGCGCTGGCCGCGGTGGCGCCAAAGGTCAATGCGAGTGCGGCGAGGCCGAGGGCTACTCTTCTCATGATGCTCTCCATCCGGATGAACGCTGATGTCGCCCGTGCGCGGGCCTCGTCGAGAGAATTATTTCAATCTTAAAATGATCGGTTTCGGGCTGTCAACGCTGCGCCCGCCGCGGACGTTTTAGGCGCGTTTGAGCGTGTAGCCGGCGGCCTCGCGGTCCCAGGTGGCGTCGCTCACGCCGCGTTCGCTGAGCTTGTATTTCTGCACCTTGCCGTTCTCGGTCGTGGGCAAGGCGGCGACGAATTCGACATAGCGCGGCACGGCGAAATAAGGCAGCAGCGGCTCGCAATATTTTATGAGGTCGAGCGCGGCGAGGCTCTGTCCGGGATGCAGCACGAGCGCGACCATCACCTCGTCCTCGGCGAGTGACGAGCGCACCGGGAAGGCGGCGGCGATTGCAACCGCCGGATGGCTGAGCAGCACCTGCTCGACCTCGAAGGAGGAGATGTTCTCGCCGCGGCGGCGGATCGCGTCCTTGATACGGTCGACGAAGCGGTAATAGCCGTCGGCCTCGCGGATGACGCGGTCGCCGGTGTGAAACCACAGGTTCTGCCAGGCCTCGACCGTCTTCTCCGGCGCGCCGAAATAGCCGGTGGCGAAGGCGTAAGGCTGGTCGGCGCGCACCAGGAGTTCGCCCGGCGTGCCGTCCGGCACGTCATTGTCGTCGCCGTCGACGACGCGCGCCTGGAAGCCGTCGAAGACCGGGCCCATCGTGCCCGGCCGCGTCCTGTCGGTGGTGGTGCCGAGCACGAAGTTGGTTTCGGTCGAGCCCCAGCCGTCGATCAGGTGGATGCCGGTGCGCTCGGTGAACTCTTCGTGGAAGCGCGCCGGCACGCCGGGCGCCAGCGCGGTCGTGACGCGGTGCGCGCGCTCTTCCGGGCCGCGCGGCCGCGACAGCAGGATCGGCACCATCGCGCCGAGCACGTAGGTCGCCGTGGCGTCCGACCGCTTGAGCGCGGCGTAGAAGTCCGACGCCGAGAAGCGCTTCTCGTAGGTGACGCTGATGCCCATCAGCAGCGCCTGGAAGAAGGTGTTGAGCGCATTGGTGTGGAACAGCGGCAGCGTCGATTGCAGGACGTCATTCGGCGTCAGGCCGAGCAGCGCCGCGGTGTTGGCGCCCCACCAGAAATATTGCGCGTGCGGGCAGCAGACGCCTTTCGACGGGCCGGTCGTGCCGGACGTGTAGAGGATCGTCAGCATGTCGCGCGGCCGCGTCGCCTCGGCCTCGCAGGCGTCTTTCGCGGCGGGCACGGGCGTGGCCGCGATCCGGCCGGCGCGCAGCGGTGTCTCGGCGTCGATGGTCCAGATCGTCTCCAGCGGCAGCGCGGCGAGATCGAGATGATCGAGATTGCCGGCGAACGCGCCTTCCACGATCAACAGCCGCGCCGCGGAATTGGACAGGATGTGCTGGAGTTGGTGCCCGCGCGAGGCGGTGTTGACCGGCACCGACACCGCGCCGATCCAGGCGCAGCCGAGGAAGGCGCGCAGGAAGTCGAGCCGGTTCGAGCAGATGAGGGCGACGCGGTCGCCGCGCTTGATGCCGGCGGCGCGCAGGGTCGCGCCGAAACGCGCCGCCTCGTCCCGCGCCTGCGCGGTGGTCCAGCTTTGCCCGCCGGAGGAGACGAGCGGTTTGTCGGGAAACCGCGCCGCCTGCCGGGCCAGCATGGCCGGCACGGTGCGGTCCGCCGGCGCAAAATCGCGCGCCAGCTCGTCGACGAGCCGGGCGGCGGGTGTGCGATCGTGCGGTGCTTGGGTCATCTGGCAATTGTTTCTAACTTAAAGCATCTTGGGGCGGCAATGCGTTTCGGTGCGAGCGGAGGTGAGGCATGCGCATCTGGTATCAGAGCTACGTCGACTACGAGAACGGCAAGACCTACTGGGACCGCCTGCGCGCGCACCTGAAATCGATCGTCGATCCCGGCACCGAGGTCGAGGTGCACGGCATCACCCCGCACGATTCCTACGCCCATCCGATCGTCGAGATGCGCTGCGCCCGCGAGGTGATCTGCAA
>JBQCFB010000300.1:0-2864 GCA_051959715.1 Pseudolabrys sp. | reverse complement strand
GTTTCACCGCGCGATGCTACCACCAGCGCGCCAGCCGGGACTGCTCCTCATGAACGCCGCCACGGGCCACGCGCCCTCGTCCGATATCGAATCCTCCTATGCGTGGCTGCGCCTCGCGACCGTCGTCGCGCTGTCCGCGGTCGGCGGCGTCGGCATGTGGTCGGTGGTCGTGGCGCTGCCGGCGATCCAGGCGGACTTCGGCGTCGACCGCGCCGCCGCGTCGCTGCCCTACACGCTGGCGATGATCGGTTTCGCCGGCGGCGGTGTCGTCATCGGCCGCCTCGTCGATCGTTTCGGCATTCTCCTGCCGCTGACGCTCGGCACGGTGTCGCTGGCGACGGGCTATGTCTGCGTCGGCTTCTCACCGAACCTCACGCTGGTCGCGCTCGCGCACACGCTGATGGGCTTCGGCTGCTCGGCGACGTTCGGGCCGCTGATGGCGGACGTGTCGCACTGGTTCTCGCGCCGCCGCGGCATCGCCGTCGCCATCGCCGCGTCCGGCAACTACATCGCCGGCACGATCTGGCCGCCGCTGGTGCAGCACTTCATCGCGACGCAGGGCTGGCGCGCGACGCACATCGCCATCGGCATCCTCTGTGTCTGCATCATGCTGCCGCTGTCGCTGCCGCTGCGCCGTCGCCTCGGCGCGCACGAGAACGTCGCCGCCGGCGCCGCCGCGGCGCGCAAGCAGGCGGAAGCGCCGTTCTCGCCGCTGACCCTGCAAATCATTCTCTGCGTCGCCGGGGTCGCCTGCTGCGTCGCCATGTCGATGCCGCAGGTGCACAGCGTCGCCTATTGCGGCGACCTCGGTTACGGGGTGGCGCGCGGCGCGGAGATGCTGTCGCTGATGCTCGGCTTCGGCATCGTCAGCCGCATCGCCTCGGGCTTCATCGCCGACAAGATCGGCGGCGTCCGCACGCTGCTGCTCGGCTCGCTGCTGCAGGGCACGGCGCTGGCGCTCTATCTGATGTTCGACAGTTTATTCTCCCTTTATGTCATCTCCGCTCTGTTCGGGCTGTTCCAGGGCGGCATCGTGCCGAGTTACGCAATTATAGTGCGTGAATACTTCTCTCCGAAGGAAGCGGGCACGCGCGTCGGCCTCGTTTTGATGGCGACTCTGATCGGAATGGCGCTCGGCGGCTGGATGTCAGGCGCGATCTTCGATCTGGCGGGCAGCTATCAGGCCGCATTCCTCAACGGACTCGGCTGGAATCTGATCAACGTTACAATCATGACGTGGCTTTTGCTGCGGTCTCGCCGCAGCGGACCGGCATTGGCCGCCGCCTGAGAGTTATCAACCAAGGTTTGATTTTGAATATCTTGCGCTTTCTTTTCGCGCGGGGAATATTCCGCGCGTCGGGGTGTTTCGCCTGAATTGGAAAAGGATGGGGCCGCGCCGGGGCCTTATGGACCGGCGCGGGGGATCCGATGCAGTTCGACATGTCGCGGCCGGACGTAATCCGCGCTGTCAACCAGCGCTGGTTGATGACGGTCTGGTCGCAGAACCTCGACGGTCACCGTGTGCCGCGCTGGCAGTCCGTCGAAGCGCAGCGGCTCTCCTCCATGCAGGAGAACCTGAGCTTCCTCGACGTCGTGCCCGGGGCCGACGGCGCAATGCGCTTCCTGATCCGGTTCCACGGCGAGACGATCCGTCGCGCCTACGGATCGCCGGACGGCCGCGGCCGCTACCTGGACGAGATCCTGACGCCCGGCGTCTGCCCGACCGGCATCGCGCCTTACGAGACCGCGGTGCGCGACGCCCTGCCCGTTTACACGATCCTCGACGTGACCGACCGCCAGGGCCGGCTGGTCCATGCCGAACGACTGCTCTTGCCGTTCGCGCGCGACGGCGAGACCGTCGACCGCGTCCTGGCGGCGTTCGAGTTCATCTGCGACGACGGCGCTTTCGACGGCCACGCCATCATGACCGCCGGCGATGGGCCGGCGCTGCGGCTGTCGGCGCAGATCGAGGCGCGGGCCTAACAAAACGTCGGGAGAGACGATCATGCGCACCACCGCGACGACGCTGGCATCAATGATGGTCGCGGCAGCGCTGAGCGCGCCCGCCGCCGCGCAGGGCCTTGTGACGCAGAAGAACATTCCGCTCGCGATGGCGCTGACGATCGCGGAGGCGGCGCTCGCGCAATGCCAGAGCATGGGCTTCAAGGTGTCGGTCGTGGTCGTCGACCGCGACGGCCTGCCGATCGTCACGCTGCGCGGCGACGGCGCGGGCCTGCAGACGCCCGAAGGCGCCGACCGGAAGGCCTACACAGCGCGCACCTTCAGCCAGCCCTCCGCGGCATTCCAGAAGCGCATGCAGGACGACCCCGCGTCGGTCGGCTCGCGCCAGTACACGCGGGTGCTCGCGCTCGGCGGCGGCCTGCCGATCAAGGCGGGCGGCGAGATCGTCGGCGCCGTCGGCGTTTCCGGGTCGCCCGGCAAGGACGACGTCTGCTCGCAGGCCGGCATCGACAAGGTCGCCGATCAGCTCAGGTAGCGCGCGGGCTAGAACGCCTCGTCCGCCAGTTCCATCAGGCTGCCGGCGCCCGCCTCGATGCGGGCGAGATGCGCCGCCGTCTCCGGCAGCATGCGCTCGGCGAAGAAGCGCGCGGTGACGAGCTTGCCCTTCATGCGCGGATCGTCGCCCTTGTCGAGCGCGGCTTCGGCCATGCGCGCCCACATGTAGCCGAGCGCGCAGAGGCCGAACAAATTGAGATAATCGGTCGCGCCGGCGCCGGCATTGTCGGGCTTGGCCATCGCGTTGTTCATGAACCACATCGTCGCCTGCTGGAGGTGCGCCAGCGAGGCGCCGAGCGGCTTCAGATAGACGTTCATCGCGTCGCTCGACGCGCGCTCCTTCAAAT
>JBQCFB010000299.1:0-2105 GCA_051959715.1 Pseudolabrys sp. | reverse complement strand
CCAGGCCATGACTTAGACTTCTCCTCCGGTCGCGGCAGCCGCCTCGCGCTTGCGGACGGTGCGCTGCTCGATGTGCTTGACGGCGTTCGGCACGTGGATGATGCGCTTCACGTAGACGCCGGGGGTGATGATGTGGTCGGGCTCGATCTCGCCGGGGCGCACGAGGTGCTCGACCTCGGCGACGGTCATCTTGCCGGACGTCGCCATCATCGGATTGAAATTGCGCGCGGTCTTCCGTTAGACGAGGTTGCCTTCGTGATCGCCCATCCAGGCGTGCACGATGGACAGGTCGGCGACGATGCCGCGCTCCATGATGTAGCGCTCGCCATCGAACTCGCGCTCTTCCTTGCCCTTGGCGATGTCGGTGCCCGCGCCGGTGCGGGTGAAGAAGGCCGGGATACCGGCGCCGCCGGCGCGGATGCGCTCGGCCAGCGTGCCCTGCGGATTGAACTCGATCGCGAGTTCGCCAGCGAGGTACTGCTGCGCGAACAGCTTGTTCTCGCCGACGTATGACGAGATCATCTTCTTGACCTGCTTGGTCTCGAGCAGGAGGCCGAGGCCCGCGCCGTCGACGCCGGCATTGTTCGACACGACGGTCAGGTTCTTCACGCCGGACGCGCGGATCGCGTGGATCAGCGTCTCGGGAATACCGCAGAGGCCGAAGCCGCCGCAGCAGATCAACATGCCGTCCTTGAGCACGCCGGCAAGCGCCGCCGTCGCGTCGGAATAGACTTTTTTCATGCACTACCGCCTTGGGTCAGAATCCGCACGGGCGCCTGACGGCGCCTCGGGTCCGGGGGGAGAAAACATCATCCGCCGGGGCGGATGCAAGCCCGCAATATCGCCGGCTATTGCCGTGGCGGCGTGATGTCGCGGATCGGGTTGGCGGGCCGCGGCTGCGCGGCCGGCGCGGCCGGAGGCGGCGGCGCCGCGGCGGCCGGCGGCGCCGGCGGGTTGAGCGAGGTCGGCAGCGGCAGGCCGTGCGGATAATAGCTCCACGCGACGAAGGCTGCCGCGAACAGGATCGCGGTCAGGATCGCGCCGGACGCCCTGCGCCCGAAACTGAGGAAATTGCCGATCAGGCTCGCCACGAAGACGAACACCGCCAGGATGGCGACGTAGAGCCAGTTCACGGTCGCCAGATCGATCGGAAATCCGTTCGGCATTCGCTCCTCCGGTGCGGCCCACCTTAGCGCAGCAGTGGCGCATGGGCCACCCGCCTCGGCCGCCACGCGCGATTTCCGGAATGCGGCCGGCCGGCTTAAGCTTCACGCCGTGACAGCGGAGGAAGCAATGGCGGACATCAGAATCGTCAACCCCGAGGCGCTCGGCAAGCCGCTCGGGCAGTATTCGCACATGACGCGCGTGAAGGCGTCGGAATTCCTGTTCATCGCCGGGCAGCTCGGCGTCGACAAGGACGGCAAGTTCACCGGCGACGGCTCGTTCGACGCGCAATGCGTCCAGACTTTCGCCAATATCGAGACAGCGCTGAAGTCGGCCGGCGCCGGCTGGGGCAATGTCGTGCAGTTCACGACCTATCTCGTGCACTCGCAGGACATCCCGAATTTCATGAAGTACCGCCTGCGCGAATTCCCGAAGATGTTCTCGAACGGCGTCTATCCGCCGAACACGCTTCTCATGATCGACCGGCTGGTGCTCGAGCCGGCGCTGATCGAAGTGCAGGCGGTCGCGGCGCTGTAGATTTCCTTCACCCTCCCCCTGAAGGGGCAGGGTCGACCGCTTGAGCGCCAACGAGAGCGGTCGGGGTGGGGTGAGATCTTCGCGAAGTAAAAGTCACCCCACCCCGCTCGCTGTCGCTCGCGACCCTCGAAGGACCTGTGACTCACAGATCCTTCGAGGCGCGCCTTCGGCGCGCACCTCAGGATGACGGGAGACGTGATTCATCGCCCGCATTCTTTGATCGGCGCCGGGTACGCCGCAGTCCCAATCTCGCTTTCCGCCACTCTCGAAAGTACCGAGGGCGCGCGGGACGCTCTTGAGTCCCGAAGGACCCACGGACCTCGACGCCTCGCGACATCGAGGCATGTCGAAATCCTGTAGTGCCGCAAGTCCGCCAGACCCAAGGCGTCCCGCGCACGGTGTTT
>JBQCFB010000298.1:0-4961 GCA_051959715.1 Pseudolabrys sp. | reverse complement strand
GCCGGTCGGGTTGACCAGGAAGTCCGCGGCCTTCTCCGGCATCCAGCCTTTCGGCAGCGCCGATTCAACGGCGGTGGAAATCATCTCCTTGATCAGGCCCGGCGTATACTTCTTGCCGTTGCGGCTCTTCTCGTTGTGCTGCGTCGAGACGACCACCTTGGTGCAGCCGACCGGCTTGCCGTTCACGTACTTGACGGTGACCTGGCTCTTGGCGTCGGGCTGAAGGTCGAAGAGCTGGCCGTTGCGGCGCTTGTCCGACAGCACCTTGAGGATCTTGTGTGCGAAGTAGATCGGCGCCGGCATGAACGAGTTCTTTTCGTAGACCTCGCTCTCGTTGCAGGCGTAGCCGAACATCATGCCCTGGTCGCCGGCGCCTTCTTCCTCGCCGCCCTTCTTTTTCTTGGCGTTGACGCCCATCGCGATGTCGGGCGACTGGCCGTGCAGCAGCACTTCGACGTCGGCGCCATGATAGGAGAAGCCGTTCTGGTCGTAGCCGATGTCCTTCACGACATCGCGCGCGATCTGCGTGATCAGCTCGCGATCGACAACCGAAACGCCGTGGATATCGCGGAACAGCTGGCCGCGGCCTTCACCGGCGACGACGATCTTGTTGGTCGTGCACAGCGTCTCGCAGCCAAGCCGCGTGTTGATCTGGCTGTCGTCGGCGATGCCGAGCTTGACGTCGCGCTCCAGAAACGCGTCGAGGATCGCGTCGGAAATCTGGTCGCTGACCTTGTCAGGATGACCTTCGGAAACCGACTCGCTGGTGAACAGGTAGTTCGTATGAGCCACTGCGAAATTCCTCCCCTGACGCGGCGTCACACCGCGTAATGGCATCTGGTCGGGGGTGGTTCTTGCAGTGGCCGCAGGTCAGGTCAAGATGCGGGCAGCGTGGGAATTCGGTGGGATTGTAGGGGTCACTCTTCGCCGGCGATCTGCTCGACGAGATCGACGATGCGGCGGCGCAGTTTCGAGTTCTTGATGCGCATGAAGGATTTGGTGAGCGACAGACCGTCCGAGGTCGCCAGGAAGTCGGACACATAAGCCGGCGAGGGCGCCTCGCTCATGCCGCCGTGATGGCCGCCGGCCGACGGAGTCGACGGCGCGCCTTCGAAGAAGAACGACACCGGCACTTGCAGGATGTGCGCGATTTGCTGAAGGCGGCTCGCACCGATGCGGTTCGTGCCCTTCTCGTATTTCTGCACCTGCTGGAACGTCAGGCCCAGGGCGTCGCCGAGCTTCTCCTGGCTCATGCTCAGCATCATCCGGCGCATGCGCACGCGCGAACCGACATGTTTGTCGATCGGATTGGGGGCCTTCTTAGCCATAAATCGCTCCTATACGACCATCGTCGCGGGTAATGTCACATGTAACCGAAGTGTTGCAATCCGTGAATTCCAACAACCGATTAAACAAAATCCGATACAAAACGAAATATCAGAGCAGATTCAAAGACTTTTCTTATTTTTGACGTCGGTTAACCATATTGATGCGAACAGGTTTATTAGCACGAAGTAGTGCTCGCTGGGTTGTATCGGGCGGCACTCAACCTAGGCGCGCATACGCCTTCTGACGACCAGGACGAGGCCGAAGACCAAAGCCAGCAGCAATATGTAATTACCAAATCGCGCATAGACCGTCATTGGCAGCGCGCGCGGCAATTGCGAATCGAGAACGCCTTCGTCGCCGAGCGGCAGCTCTCTTATAATACGACCTGTGGGATCGATAACAGCGGAAATTCCGGTGTTGGCCGCGCGCACGAGCGGCAGGCCTTCGGCGATCGCCAGCACGCGGGCCTGCTGGAAATGCTGGTACGGGCCCGAAGAAATGCCGAACCAGCCGTCATTGGTGACGTTGACGAGCCAGCCGGGCCGCTCGCCCGGCGGTACCGCGGCGCCGGGGAAGATCGCCTCGTAGCAGATCAGCGGCAGCACCTTCGGCGCGCCGGCAACGTCCATCGCCCGGCGGCGGTCGCCCGACAGGAAGCCGCCCGCCATCTTGGTGAGGTTCTGCAGGCCGAGGCTTTCGAGCAGTCCTTGCAGCGGCAGGTACTCGCCGAATGGCACCAGATGCACCTTGTCGTAAACCGAGCGCACCGCGCCGTCGCTGCCGATGACGTAGACCGAATTGTAGGCGCGCGTGACGCGCTGTCCCGCTTCGGTCGGCGCCGCGCGCACCGCGCCGGTGATCAATTGCGTGTCCGGCCGGATCAGGTCGGCGATCAGCGCCAGCTCATCGGGCTCGCGCGTCAGGAAGAACGGGAATGCCGCTTCCGGCCAGATCAGGATGGTCGCGTCGTGCACGCCCTTCGAGTCCGGGCCGGTTGCGCGGTTCGACAGGCGCAGGTAGCGCGCCATCACGTCGTTCTTGGCGCTGTAATTGAATTTCTGGTCCTGCTGCAAATTGGGCTGCATCAGCCGCAATTTCACCTTCGGCACATAGGCCGTCGCGTGGGTGGCGAGGCGGGCGACGCCGTAGCCGTACATGGCGGCGAGCACGATCAGGCCGAGGACGAGCGGGCGCCACGGCGCCGGCGTCTCCGTCTTCTCGTCGGTCAGCACCGCCGGCGTCGCGCAGATCGCCAGTGCGAGGAACGTCAGCCCCCACACGCCGACGAGCGACACGCTCTGCGCCAGCGCCAGCGGCTCGGTCAGCGCATAGCCGAACGTGTTCCAGGGAAAGCCGGACAGCAGATGCCCGCGCAGCCATTCGGCGATCGTCATGGTCGCGGCGAGCGCAATGAGCCGCATCGGTCCGCGCACCCACAGGAGCCGCGCCGCAGCGGCGCCGAGCGCGGTGTAGATCGCAAGATAGGCCGGCAGGCCCGCGACCGCGACCGGCAGCAGCCAGCCGAACGTCTTGGCGTCGACCAGGAAGGCGTAGCCGACCCAGTAGAGCCCGAACAGGAAATAGCCGAAGCCGAAGCACCAGCCGGCGATCGCGGCGCTCCACACCGCGCTGCGCCGGCCCTGCGTCGCGCCGTCGATCAGCCACACCAGCACGGGGAAGGTGACGAACAGCACCGGCCAGGCATTGACCGGCGCCATCGACAGCGCGGACGCCGCGCCGGCAAGGAAGGCGATGAAGGCGCGCTTCCAGCCGAAGGCCAGCACCACCGCATGCGCGGCGCGCGTGACGAAGAGCGGCGGGCGTTCGGCGCTGACGACGCTCACGGGCGGCGCGGCCCGGCTGGCGGGGTGGAGGCGGCTTCGGCGCTTGCGCCTGCCGCCGCGGCCTCAGGCCGGCGCTGCTCGCGCGGCTTCTCGCGCCGTTCCTTCAGCCGCAGGATGCGCACGCGCTTGATGCGGCGCGGATCGGCGTCGAGCACTTCGAATTCGAACAGGCCGGGGCCGGGGATCAATTCGCCGCGCAGCGGCAGGCGTCCCGCGCGCGTCACGAGATAGCCGCCGAGCGTGTCGACCTCCTCGGCCGCATCGCCGACTTCGAGATCGTGGCCGACCACGCCGACCACATCCTCGAGCTTGGCGCGCGCATCGGCGATGTAGGTGCCGTCCGCCTGGTGCACGACCGCCGGCGTCGCATCCTCGTCGTGCTCGTCGCTGATCTCGCCGACGATCTGCTCGACGATGTCCTCGATCGAGCAGATGCCGTCGGTGCCGCCATATTCGTCGATGACGAGCGCGAGGTGGATGCGCGATGCCTGCATGCGCGCGAGCAGGTCGATGGCGCGCATCGACGGCGGCACGAACAGGATCTGGCGCACGATCTTGGTCGACGACAGCGGCGTCTTCAGGTCGATCGCCTTGAGGTCGAGGTTCGCCGGCAGCGGCTTCTTGCGCTTGGCGTTCTTCTCCGGATCGACCGCGCCGTGCGCGGTCATGTAGGCGATGAGGTCGCGGATGTGCACCATGCCGACCGGGTCGTCGAGCGTGTCGTCATAGACGACGAGGCGCGAATGGCCGGCGCGCTCGAACACGCGGATCAGTTCGCCGAGCGCGATGTTCTGCTGCACGTCGATGATGTCGGCGCGCGGCACCATCACGTCGCCGACGCGGCGCTCGCGCAGGCCGAGGATGTTCTTGAGCATCCGGCTTTCTTCCGGCGAGAAGCCGGATTCGCCGGGGCTCATGACGTCGAGCACGTCCTTGAGGTCGGCGCGGATCGTGCTCGGGCTCCAGCCGAATACCGCGCGCAGCACGCGCGACACCCAGCCGCCGCCGTTCTCCGCGCGCTTGGCCAGCGGCACGGGCAGGAGCCGCGCGTCGAACGGCGCGCCGGTGGAGGAGGAGCCGCTACTGTCGCTGTCAGGCATGGCGGTCAGGCGATGTCCGCGGCATCGGCGTAAGGGTCGGGAATCCGCATGGCGGCGAGGATCTCGCGTTCGAGGGCTTCCATGGCCTCGGCCTCGGAATCAGTCTGATGATCGTAGCCCAACAGATGCAGATAGCCATGCACCGCGAGATGGGCGAGATGATGGAGGAACGGCTTTTTCTCCGCCTCGGCCTCGCGCGCCAGCGTCTCGAAGGCGATGGCGATGTCGCCGATGAGCGCCGGCGCCCCGGCGATCTTCGGCGCGTCCGAGGGGAAGGAGAGGACGTTGGTCGGCTTGTCCATCCCGCGCCAGTCGCGATTGAGCGCCTGCACGGCCGCGTCGTCGGCCAGGAGGACGCTCACCTCGCCGTCGGCCGGCGCACGCGCCGCGGCGGCGGCGATCGCCGCGCGCACGGTGTTTTCCGCGCCCGCCTGCGCCTGCCAGAGCGGCGACTGGATATCGATGTCGATGTCCGGCGCGCTGTCGCGCCGGGCCGGACGCGCGCTCATTTCGCCTTCGCGGGCTGCGCCACCCCGTCATAGGCGGCGACGATGCGCGCCACGAGCTCGTGACGGATGACGTCCTGATGCGAGAAGGCGACGTGCCCGACGCCCTCGACGTCCTTGAGCAGGCGCACCGCCTCGGCCAGCCCCGACACCTGCCCGCCGGGCAGGTCGACCTGGCTCGG
>JBQCFB010000297.1:0-4004 GCA_051959715.1 Pseudolabrys sp. | reverse complement strand
TCGATCTCGTCGCGAAGACAATGGCGCCGGTGACGACCGACCGCGGCATGCAGATCGTGCCTACCGTCACCTACGACACCTGTCCGCCGCTCGACATCGTCATGGTCCCCGGCGGACCGGGACAGCAGGACCTGATGGAGGACGAGGCGGCGCTGTCGTTCCTGCGCAAGCCGGCGGCGCAGGCCAAATACGTGACCTCCGTCTGCACCGGCTCGCTGGTGCTCGCCGCGGCCGGACTACTCAAGGGCAAGCGTGCGACCAGCCACTGGGCGGCGGTCGAGCATCTGCCGCTGCTGGGAGCCATCCCGGTGCGCGAGCAGGTTGTTGTTGACGGTAACGTTGTTACCGGCGCCGGCGTCACCTCCGGGATCGACTTCGCGCTCAAGCTCGCCGCCATCCTCGACGGAGAGAAGGTCGCGCGCGAGATCCAGCTTCAGATCGAGTACGAGCCGGAGCCGCCCTTCGATTCCGGCTCGCCCGAGCGCGCCGCGCCCGAGACCTTGGCCACGGTGAAGGCACGCCTCGCCAAACTGGGTGAGGAGCGCCGCGCCGTCGCAATCAGGGTCGGCCGCAAGCTCGGCACCGCGTCCTGACCGCGCCACTACTCGATCACGCCGCAGGCGATGCGGCCGCCGGCGTCTCCGGTCGGATCGGTCTTGTAGTCGTCCTTGCCGGCGTGGACGACGAGCGCCGTGCCGTTCGGCCCGAAGGCCGAGTTCGGCTTGCCCTTGTCGAGCGTGATCGAGGCGTTGATCACCTCGACCGCGATGTCGCCGCCCGCTCCGACGTGCAGGTTCGGCATGTCACCGGCGTGATGGCCGTCGCTTGCCATCAGCCCGTGCTTCTTGCTCTCGGGATTGAAATGGCCGCCGGCGCTGGTGAAGGGCGGCTCGCACTTGCCGACCGCGTGCACGTGGAAGGCGTGTTCGCCGGCGGGCAGGTTCTTTGCGCTGAGCGCGATCAGCACGCCGGACGGCGTCTGCGTCAGTGTCGCCGTGCCGGCATCCTTGCCGTCGGCGGTCTTGAGCGTCGCCTTGGCCGTCTGCGCCGTCGCGGGCAGGGCGCCCGCCGCGACGATGAGCGCGGCAAGCGTGGCCTGCTTGAGATTGAAGATCGTCATGTGTCGCTCCCCTGGTCGGCCCGGTCGGGCCCGTCCTCGTATATGGTACGAACCCGGCCTGCGGCGGTCCATTCCGCTCGGCCCGCCTCATCCTCGCTCACGCTGCGGCAAAAGGACCCCCGTCAATGACGCTTCCGACCAGCCTCGATCATTGCGTCATCCACGTCGCTGAGTGGGCGCGGTCGAACAAATTTTATGTCGAGGTGATGGGCGCGACGCTCGTCACGCGCCCGGTGGGATTTGCGTACCGGTTCGGCGACCGGCAGCTCAACGTCCATGGCCCCGGCGTGCGCCCGGCCGAGGTGGCGCGGCTTCCGGTGCAGCCGGGCAACAGCGATCTCTGCTTCGAATGGCGCGGCCCGATCGCCGAGGCGATCGCACATTTGAAATCGCACGGTATCGCGGTGGAGCAGGGGCCGCTCGAGCGCTTCGGCGCCAAAGGGCCCGGCACGTCCGTCTATTTCCGTGACCCGGACGGCTCGCTCATGGAATTCATGTCCTACGCGGACAAGTTGCGATAAAACGACAGGCCGCCCGCGTGAATTGAGGCGGCGTTGCGCAACGAAGGAGGACGGCCATGGTGAAGCTGACGGTGCTGTACGGACAGCCCAAGAGCCCGGACGCGTTCGAGACCTATTACGCGCAGACGCATCTGCCGATTGCTTCGAAGATCCAGGGCGTGCGCCGCATCGAGCTCTCGAAAGTCACCGGCACGGCCGACGGCTCGGCGCCGGCTTTCTATCGGCTGGCCGATCTTTACTTCGACGACGTGGACCACATGAAGCGGGTGATGTCGACGCCGGAAGGCAAGGCGACGGTCGCAGACCTCGCCAACTTCGCGACCGGCGGCGTGACCACCCTGGTATCGAGCGTGTCCTGAGACGAAGCGCGGAGAACGACGGTGACGCAGCCGCTGCATGATCCGACCGTCTTGCCGCAGGACATACCGGCGCCGCCCGACGACGGCGCCGCGCGGCATCTCGAGGGCATGCGGCTGCCGGACATGGCGCTCGCCGCAACCGACGGCGCGAGCGTCAACCTGTCCAGACTCAAGGGGCGGACGATCGTTTACGTCTATCCGCGCACCGGCCGGCCGGGACAGGCGCTGCCGACCGGCTGGGACGGCATCCCCGGCGCGCGCGGCTGCACGCCGCAGTCCTGCGGCTTCCGCGATCATCACGCCGAGCTGAAGCGGCTCGGCGTGGCGCGCGTCTACGGCCTGTCGACGCAGGATACCGCCTATCAGAAGGAGGCGGTCGAGCGCCTGCACCTGCCGTTCGGAATCCTCTCCGATGAGAAGCTTGCGTTCACCAAGGCAATGAAATTGCCGACCTTCGACGTCGACGGCATGACGCTTATCAAGCGCATGGCCTGGGTGATCGACGACGGCGTCATCACGCACGTTTTCTATCCAGTGTTTCCGCCGGATCGGAATGCGGAAGATGTGGTGCGCTGACTGCAAGCGGCGGCCGCCGGGGCCTGACCGGCGCCGCTGCGCGGAACCATCGTTATAATTCGATTGATTTCATAGGCTGCCGTTAGGAGCACTTTTCAACCTGCTCTTTAGCCCCGACCCCTATGGTCGCGGGCATGGGCGAATTGATCTCACTCTCCGAGCGGCGCGCGGCACTGCGTCGCGGTATTGGCCTGCCGGCGCAAATCGAGCGCGACGGGCAGTCGTCACTGCGCTGCAAGCTGATCGACATTTCGCGTCACGGCGCATGCCTCTCGGCGCCCGATATCGCGCTTCCCAATGTGTTCGTGCTGAAGGTGCCGGACGCCAGCCGGCACGCATGCGAGGTGCTGTGGCGGAATGGCCGGATGCTCGGCGTCAGGTTCGCTGAAATCGATCAGCTTCTTGCGCGCACCGCGAAGGCGACCGCCATCCTGAAGCGAAGCTGCGAGCGCGCCCGCCTGTTCAATCCTTGAGATACTGCCGCACGTCCCTGAACACCGCGCGGAACATCTCCGGCGTCAGCACGCCGGTGTTCGTGTTGTAGCGCGAGCAGTGATAGCTCGAGAACAAGGTCACGCCGCCGATGTCGTGGCGGGCGTTGTGGCTGAACGGATGCGCCGACTTTTTTGCGCCGAGCGCCGACAGCGTGCTGTCATGCGCGATGCGGCCGAGCGCGACGATCGCGCGCAGCTTCGTCATCTCTGCGAGCGTTTCCTTCAGGTAGTCGCGGCAGGTGTTGATCTCGGCCGGCAGCGGCTTGTTCTCCGGCGGCACGCAGCGCACTGCGTTTGAGATGCGGCAGTCGACGAGCTTAAGTCCGTCGTCGGGATGCGCCTTGTACTCGCCCTTGGTGAAGCCGAATTTGCCGAGGGTCTCGTAGAGCAGCACGCCCGCATAGTCGCCGGTGAACGGACGGCCGGTGCGGTTGGCGCCTTGCACGCC
Organism: Pseudolabrys sp.; assembly: GCA_051959715.1. Taxonomy (GTDB): domain Bacteria; phylum Pseudomonadota; class Alphaproteobacteria; order Rhizobiales; family Xanthobacteraceae; genus Pseudolabrys. The sequence continues at coordinate 486 of JBQCFB010000297.1, read as the reverse complement.
CGGCGCCAATCCGACGATCCGCAGGCGCGCGTCGGCCGGCCCGAAGGAGGGGACCGGCGCATTGAACCATTCGGGCTCTTTCTTGCGCCATTCCTTGCGGAAGGCGACGAGGCGCGGACAGCGCGGGCAATCGCGGCCAGGCTTGCCGGCGGCTGATGCGGCGGGCATGGCCCGTCTCTATTCGAAGCCTTCCTCGTCGTCGTCATCCGCATGCGCGCCGGCGCCGGCACGCTGCGGCGAGGCCGAGCGCTGGAGGAATTGCGGCGTGTGGCCGGGCTCGCGCTCCTCGCGGGGGCCGCGCGGTTCGCGTGGCTCGCGCGGTGCACGCTCGGACGGGTCGCGTCCGATCTTGCCCTGGAGGGTGACGATGTCGAGGAAGATGTCGGCCTGACGGCGAAGCTCGTCGGCGACCATGGGCGGCTGCGTCGAGATGGTGGAGACGACGGTGACGCGCACGCCCTTGCGCTGCACCGCCTCGACCAGCGA
>JBQCFB010000296.1:0-2065 GCA_051959715.1 Pseudolabrys sp. | reverse complement strand
GAGAAGTGCAAGCTCGCGAGCGACCTGCTGCTCAGCGAGCATGGCATCTACATCCAGCCGATCAACTATCCCACCGTGCCGCGCGGCATGGAGCGCCTGCGCATCACGCCGTCGCCCTATCACGACGACGCGCTGGTCGACGCCCTCGCCGAGGCCCTGGTCGACGTGTGGGAAAAGCTGCAACTGCCGCGCCGCGCGCGCCCGCTCGCGGCCGAGTAATCACTCGTCCATCGGCTCCTGCATCGCCTCCGGCACTTCCGTGGCGGCGGAGAGCTTCGGCTTGCCCACCTCGCGCCTGACCATGAACGGCGTCGCCAGCGCGACGAAGAAGATGCGCACGACGTGGTGCGCGCCGACATAGACCGGGTCGAGGTGCAGGGAGAGCGCGAGCAGCATCATCGCGTCGACCGAGCCGGGTGCGAAGGCCATCATCACCTCCGGCACCGGCAGCATCATCGACTTGATCACGACCGTTCCGAACAGGGCCGCGATCGTAACCGAGACGGCGAACGAACCGAACGCCGCTCCGATGAATCCCACGAAGAGCCGCAGAGGCATGTTCGCGAAGCGCGCGCCGATGACCGCGCCGAGCGCGATCGCCGCCGTATTGGTCGCCCACCAGGGCAACACGAAATGCACGAGGTCGGTGCCGTGCAGCGCGCCGGACGCAAACATGGCGCCGAACAGAAGGCCACCGGGAAAGCGCAGGCGGTGGAACACGACGGCGCCGACGACCGCGGCGGCCGCGAGCACGGCGAACTCGTCGAGGCTCGCCCACGTCATCGGCGAGCCGACCGGGCGCGACACATGCTGCGCGAGGCCGAGCAGCGCGAGACCCGACGGCAGCCCGACCGCGATGATGACGACACGCATGCTCTGCACGATGGCGATGGCGCGCATGTCGCCGCCGACCTCCGCCGCCACCACCAGCACCTGCGACATGCCGCCGGGCGCAGAGGCAAGATAGGCCGACACGCGGTCCCATCCGTGCACGAACCGCAGATAGGCGGCGCAGGCGAGCCCGATGCAGCTCATTCCTGCGAGCAGGACGGCGATGCTCAGCGGATACTTCGCCATGCCGTGCAGCATCTCGGGCGTCATCACCGAGCCGAGCGAGATGCCGAGCAGCACGAAGATCGTGCGCATGAGCGGCACCGGCACAAGCATCGGTCGTCCGGCGAGCGCGGCGGCGGACACGACGAGGATGGCGCCCGACAGATAGCCGCCGGGAACTCCGGTGAGGCCAAGGCCGAGCCCGCCGACGACGGCGAGAACGAGGGTCTCGGCCGTGCGGGCGAGCAGCGATGAAAGGGGCAATGCGGGCAAGACGGGGACTTTCGCGGGAGGCGATCAATGCCCCGCGCACGAGGCCCGGTCAAATGCGTTTACACGTAATCTGCTATATTGGACCGGTGGTCCAAACTGTGCTGATTTAAAGGAACAAGCGGCGGCCGGGACGTGTCGCCGCCAGCGGCTTTCGGAGCGTCAATGCTGCAAGGCTGGGTCGTCATCGCGGTGGCGCTTGCCTATATCGGCCTCCTGTTTCTCATCGCGAGTTACGGGGACCGGACGCGCCGGCGCGCGCGCAGCGGCCGCATGCGGCTGGTGATCTATCCGCTGTCACTGGCCATCTACTGCACGTCGTGGACGTTCTTCGGCTCGGTCGGATCGGCCTCCCGCACCGGCTACGAGTTCCTGACGATCTACATCGGCCCCGTGCTGATGGTCGGCCTGTTCTCGCCGCTCATCATCCGCATCGTGCGGCTCGCCAAGGCGCAGAACATCACCTCCATCGCCGACTTCATCGCCGCGCGCTACGGCAAGGCGCAGCCGGTGGCGGCGCTAGTCGCGCTGATCGCGATCATCGGCACGATCCCGTACATCGCGCTGCAACTGAAGGCGGTGTCGTCTTCGCTCGAGACGATCCTGGCGCATACCGATCCCGGCAGCCATCTGTCGAATCCGGTGCTCGGCGACATCGCGCTGTTCGTTGCGATCTCGATGGCGACCTTCGCCGTTCTGTTTGGCACGCGCCACATCGACGCCACCGAGCACCAGGACGGCC
>JBQCFB010000295.1:0-4089 GCA_051959715.1 Pseudolabrys sp. | reverse complement strand
AACGGCAACATCCACATCGGCACCGCGCTCAACAAGGTGCTCAAGGACGTCGTCACGCGTTCGCAGCAGATGCTCGGCTTCGATTCCAATTACGTGCCGGGCTGGGACTGCCACGGCCTGCCGATCGAATGGAAGATCGAGGAAGAGAACTACCGCTCCAAGGGCAAGCAGAAGCCGGACCTGACCGATCCGAAGGCGATGGTGGCATTCCGCCAGGAATGCCGCGCCTATGCCGAGCACTGGCTCGGCGTGCAGCGCGAGGAGTTCAAGCGCCTCGGCGTCATCGGCGACTGGGCGCATCCCTACACGACGATGAGCTTTCCGGCCGAGGCGCAGATCGCGCGCGAATTGATGAAGTTCGCCGCCAACGGCACGCTCTATCGCGGCTCGAAGCCGGTCATGTGGTCGGTGGTGGAGAAGACCGCGCTGGCCGAGGCCGAGGTCGAGTACGAGGATTACACCAGCGATACGGTGTGGGTGAAGTTTCCGGTGTCGAACGGCTCCGGCGATCTTGCCAAGGCGTCGGTGATCATCTGGACGACCACGCCATGGACCATGCCGGGCAACCGCGCGATCTCGTATTCGCCGAAGATCGGCTACGGACTTTATAAAGTCACCGACGCGGCGGCGGACAATTGGGCCAAGGTGGGCGATCTGCTCATACTGGCCGACAAGCTTGCCGCCGACGTGTTCAAGCAGGCGCGCGTCGCCGGCTTCGAGAAGGTCACGGATGTGGCGGCCGAGACGCTCGGCAAGCTCGTCTGCAAGCATCCGTTCGCCGGTATGGGCTATGGCTTCGACGTGCCGCTGCTGTCCGGCGAACACGTGACAGACGACGCCGGCACTGGCTTCGTGCACACCGCGCCCGGCCATGGCCGCGAGGACTTCGAGGTGTGGACGGAGAACGCGCGCGCGCTCGAGGCGCGCGGCATCAACACGGCCATCCCCTACACGGTCGACGAGAACGGCGCCTTTACTGCCGCCGCGCCAGGCTTCACCGGCAAGCGCGTCATCAACGACAAGGGCGAGAAGGGCGACGCCAACGAGGCGGTGATCAAGGCGCTGATCGAGGCAGGCATGCTCGTCGCGCGCGGCCGCCTCAAGCACCAGTATCCGCATTCGTGGCGTTCGAAGAAGCCGGTCATCTTCCGCAACACACCGCAATGGTTCATCGCGATGGACAAGGGCATCGAAAAGCCCGGCGACACGTTGCGCGCGCGCGCCCTGCACGCGATCTCGGTGACCGCCTGGGTGCCGCCGCAGGGCGAGAACCGCATCAACGGCATGATCGTCAATCGCCCCGACTGGGTGATCTCGCGCCAGCGCGCCTGGGGCGTGCCGATCGCGGTGTTCGTCAAGGAGAAGGGCGACGGCTCGGTCGAGATTTTGCAGGACCCTGAGGTCGAGCTGCGCATCGTCGAGGCCTTTGCCGCCGAAGGCGCCGATGCCTGGTACAAGGACGGCGCGCGCGAGCGCTTCCTCGGCAACCGCGCCAACGACTCGTGGAAGAAGGTCGACGACATTCTCGACGTCTGGTTCGACTCCGGCTCGACGCACGCCTTCGTGCTCGAGGACCCGGAGCAGTTCCCGCAGCTCGCCGGCATCAAGCGTAAGGTCGACGGCGGCCGCGACACGGTGATGTATCTCGAGGGCTCGGACCAGCACCGCGGCTGGTTCCACTCGTCGCTTCTGGAGTCTTGCGGCACGCGCGGCCGTGCGCCGTTCGATATCGTGCTGACACACGGCTTCGTGCTGGCCGAGGACGGCCGCAAGATGTCGAAGTCGCTGGGCAACCAGGTGTTTCCGCAGGACGTCATCAAGCAGTCCGGCGCCGACATCCTGCGCATGTGGGTCTGCGCCTCCGACTATGCGGACGACCTGCGCATCGGCCCGGAGATCTTGAAGACCACCGCCGACACCTACCGCAAGCTGCGCAACACCATCCGCTGGATGCTCGGCTCCCTCGCGCATTTCCATGCCGACGAGGCGGTCAAGATCGAGAAGATGCCGGAGCTCGAGCGGCTGATGCTGCATCGTCTCGCCGAATTGGACGAGACGGTGCGCAAGGCCTATGCGGAGTTCGACTACAAGCGCATCTTCGCGGCGCTGTCGGCCTTCATGACGGCGGACCTGTCGGCGTTCTATTTCGACATCCGCAAGGATACGCTCTACTGCGATCCGGTCTCGTCGACCGCGCGCAAGGCGGCTCTCACAGTCATCGACCATCTGTTCCGCTGCACGGTGACGTGGCTCGCGCCGATGCTCTGCTTCACCGCAGAGGAATCGTGGCTATCGCGCTACGGCGCCGATGCCAAATCCGTGCATCTCGAAGTCTTCCCCGAGGTGCCGGCCGCGTGGCGCGACGACAAGCTTGCGGAAAAATGGCGCAAGGTGCGCACCGTGCGCCGCGTCGTCACCGGCGCGCTCGAGATCGAACGCGCGCAGAAGCGCATCGGCTCGTCGCTCGAGGCGCATCCGATCGTGCACGTGTCGAACGAAGAGGTGTTCGAAGCCGTCGCCGACATCGATCTCGCCGAAGTCTGCATCACCTCGGCCGCGACGCTCGCGCGCGACGAGGGCCCGGCCGACGCCTTCCGCCTGCCGGACGTGTCGGGCGTCGCCGTGGTGCCGAACCTCGCCGAGGGCACCAAATGCGCGCGCTCGTGGAAGGTGCTGGGCACGATCGGCGCCGATCCGGATTATCCGGACGTCTCACCGCGCGACGCGCAGGCGCTGCGTGAATGGGAAGCGCTGCGCAAGGCGGCGGAATGAGCGAGGCCGCGCGCTCCGGCCTTCGCCTCGGCATTGTCGCCGCGGTCGTCGCCTGCGCCATCGACCAGGCGAGCAAGCTCTACCTGATGTTCGGCTACGGCCTGCCGCAGCAGCCGCCGATCCGGCTCGGGCCGTTCTTCGACCTCGTCTTCGTGCGCAACACGGGCATCAGCTACGGCCTGTTCCAGACCGAGGGCCCGCTCGGCCAGTGGATCCTGCTCGGGGTCAAGGTGGCCGCCGTGGTCGCACTGGCGGTCTGGCTGATCCGGACCCGCGACCGGCTGACCGCCCTCTCGCTCGGGCTCATCATCGGCGGGGCCATCGGCAACGCGATCGACCGGCTCGCCTATGGCTGGGTGTTCGATTTCGTCTATTTCCACATCCGAACGGAGTCCTGGCAGTTCAACTGGTACGTGTTTAACCTCGCTGACGTCGCAATCGTTGCCGGGGTGATCGGCCTGTTGTATGAAAGTCTCTTCGGGGACCGCGCCGCAAAAGCGCCCTGATCCGCCACGATAGTCTCGTTTACGCGACTGAAATCTTTAGCGATTTCAATGCTCTCGAGGCCAGACCGGACACCGCGATGCGCTCGATGACCTTTGCGAAGTTTACCGCTGCCGCCGCCGGCCTCGTCCTGGTGGCGAGCATGCTGGTCGCGTCGGCCCCGGCGCGGGCCGCCGACGACAATGACGACGACACCCCGATCGACACCAAGATCCTGCGCGGCATCCTCGAAGGCATCGGCCTTGAGCGCGACGGCAAGAACACGATCGACTATCACGAGCGGCCGCCGCTGGTGATCCCCGGCAGCAAGGCGCTGCCGGCGCCGCAGTCCTCAGACGCCGTGATCGCCAATACCCCGGCCTGGCCGAAGGACCCGGACGTCGCGCGCGCCCGTCAGGCCCGCATCGACGCCAAGAAGGGCGTTCACAGCGAGGAAATCGACGCCTGGGGCCGTCCGCTGTCCCCGGCCGAGATGATGCCCGGCGGCGACCGCGGTCGCACCGGCCCGGCGCCCAAGATCGTCAATCCGGCCGGCGCCGACGGCACCCGCCTCTCGGCCGACGAGCTCGGCTATCGCGGAGGCCTGTTCGGCAGCATGTTCGGCGGCAAGCAGGAGCGCAGCGTGCGCTTCACCGGCGAGCCGGCCCGGACCTCGCTCACGCAGCCGCCGTCGGGATACCAGACGCCGTCGCCGGACCAGCCCTATGGCGAAGGCAAGTCCGACTCTGCGCCGAAGGCGGCGGACGCGACCGACCAGCGTATCGAAGGCGCCACCCGATAGGCGCCGGCTGCTGCCTTGTCCATTGGACGGCT
>JBQCFB010000294.1:0-6650 GCA_051959715.1 Pseudolabrys sp. | reverse complement strand
TTCCTCCTGCTCGGCTCGGCCGAGACGGCGGACAATCCGGCCGGCCTGTTCCGGACCCTCGATCGCACGGCGCGGCTCTACCAGACGACGGCGCATCCCGGCGACAAGCCGCGCGCTTTGCCGCGGCTGCTCGGGCCGGTGCGCGTGCGCGAGCAGGTGGCGCAGCTCGTGCGCGGTCTGACGCCCTCGGCGGCGCTGACCGATGCGGCCATGCATCGCCGCGCCATCGAACGGGTCGCCCCGCCGAACGTGCTGGTCGACCAGACGCATCGCGTCGTGCACCTCTCCGATCACGCCGGCCGCTTCCTGCTGCCGTCCGGCGGGCCGCTCAGCGGCGACATCGTCGATCTGGTGCGGCCGGAGCTGCGCTTCGAGCTTCGCTCCGCGCTGCACCGGGCCTTCGAGCAGAACGAAGGCTCGCTGAGCCTGCCGATCGCCGTGCGTTTCAACGGCGCGTCGCATCGCGTTCTCATGCAGGTCAAGCCCGTCGACGAGCCGGAATTGCCGGCCGCGCGCGGCGTCATCGTCATGTTCCTCGAAGGCGAAGAGCTGCCCGAAGGATTGGAAGTTTCCGACCGTCAGGCAACCGACGAGACGGTGCGCCGCCTCACCCAGGAACTGGAATTGACGCAGGGACGGCTGCGCGCGGTGCGGGAAGAGTCCGAGGCCGCCAATGAGGAGCTCCGCGCCGCCAACGAGGAATTGCAGTCGATCAACGAGGAATATCGCTCCACCTCCGAAGAGCTGGAGACGAGCAAGGAGGAGCTGCAATCGATCAACGAGGAATTGCAGACCGTCAACAGCGAGCTCAAGCTCAAGCTCGAGGCGATCTCGCGTGCGCACAGCGATTTGCAGAACCTCATGGCGGCGACCGATATCGGGACGCTGTTCCTCGACGCCAGCCTGCGCATCAAGCGCTTCACCGATCGTGTCACCGAATTGTTCAGCATCACGCCGAATGACGAAGGCCGGCCGATCACCGACTTCGCCCACAAGCTGGACTATGACGACCTCATTTCCGACGCGCGCGCCGTGCTGGCGGACCTGACGCCCGTGCGTCGCGAGATTCGCAGCCGCACGGGGCAGTGGTACGATCTTCGGGTTCGGCCCTATCGCACCGTCGACAACAAGATCGACGGCGTCGTCATCACCTTCGTCGACATCACCGATCGCCGGCAGGTCGAGGAAGCGCTGCGAGCGAGCGAGCTTCGTCTCGGCCAGCAGAAATCGCTGCTGGATCTGCTGAGCGATCCCATCGCCGTGTGGGACCTCGACGGCGGAATTCTCGAGTGGAACAGGGGCTGCGAAGCCCTGTTCGGCTATACGCGCGCTGAGGCGCTGGGGCGGCAGAAGGAGCAACTGCTGGCGACGGGTCTTGCCGGAGCCACGTTCGATGAGATCAAGGCGCGGCTGCTGCGCACCGGCAAATGGTCCGGAGAAATGACGCAGAAGCGCAAGGACGGCACGAAAGTGCGGGTCGAAACCAACCTCCAGCTCGAAGCTCTCGACGGCAAGCGGGTCGTCCTGGAGAGCATGCGCGTCCTCGGCGAAGCAGGCAAAAAAGACCGATAGTGGTGGCCGGCTAAGTCCTGAATGCGATATAAGAGATGTAAATTACTGCAGTGCTGAGACCTTATGTCGGCTGGCGCGTTGTGAGCGGTGACGTTCGCCGTGTTTCGCGTGGCGTTGCGCGGTCCGCATCGAGGAGTCGAGTATGCAGCAGAACCGCATCCTGACCGAGATCATCCAGCGGCATCCTGACGCGCGCGCGCGCCTGACCCGCGTCGATTTCGTCCACGGCGATTTGTTCGGACGGCCCGGCGAGCCGATCCGCCACGCAGTGTTTCCCGTCTCGGGCATGATCTCCATTGTCGTGGATCTGGCATCGGGTGATGCCGTCGAGGCGGCGATGGTCGGCTATGGCGGTGTCGTCGGCGCCAGCGCGGCCTTCGGCGCCACCGATCATGTCAATTCCAGTTTCTGCCAGCTCCCGGGCGCCGCCTATCTGCTGCCTGCGGCCGAGCTTGCCGCCGTGGCGCAAGGCGACGAAACCGTGCGTGCGATGCTGTTCGCGCACGAGCAGTTTCTGATGGTTCAGGCGCAGCAGACCGCCGCCTGCAACGCCAAGCACCACATCATGCAGCGCCTCGCCACCTGGCTGTTGCGGGCGAAGGACGTGACCGGCGCGAACGAGATGTTCCTGACGCAGGAATTCCTGGCGCAGATGCTTGGCGTGCAGCGCGCGAGCGTGTCCGGCTTTGCCGGCCAGCTCCAGGACATGGACCTGATCCGTTATCGCCGCGGGCGGCTGACGGTCATGGACGAGGCGGGGCTGACCCGGCAGGCGTGCGAGTGTCATTCCAAGCTGTCGTCATTCCGTAGAAAATTGTTCCGCGAGGACGGCGAGCCCCTGCGCAACGCGGGCTGACGTCCGTCCACCACCGATTCGGCCGTCGAGGCGGGCCAGCATCGCGGCCGGTATGTCCTGACCGCTGTCCGGCGCGATGGGTTACCGCGGAACTCGCGATACGCGTCGATTTTTCATGCACTTGTCTGAAAGAAGACGAAGAGTTGCGCGCATCTGCGCAAACTTCGGGCGAAACGAAGTGCCGCGCCGCCACTAAGTTGCCGCATCTCTTGAGTGCTATCCGCCTCGACGATCTTTTCGCGTTTCCTGGTCGGGGGCCGTGGCATTGCGAAGCATCGAATCCAGTCCAATTGAGTTGCAGGAGGCGGCCGGGCCGGAGCGACGGCCCGCAGCGCGGCAGGCTGCGCAATTTGCGCTCTATGCCGGGCGTGTCGCCGCCGTGGTCGGCGCCTATGCGGCGCTGGCCGAACTGTTGCAGGTCGCGCCCTGGCTCGACCCGATCGCCGCGCCGCTGTTTCCACCGACGGGCATCGCCATCGGGCTGCTGTTCGTGTTCGGCACGCAATTATGGCCGGGCGTCGTGCTTGGCGGCTATCTCGCCGCGGCGATCATGGGGCAGACGCCGATCGTCTGTGCTTTCGTGGCCGCCGGCTCGCTCGGTGCCGGCCTCGCCGGCACTTATCTCGTGCGCACACTGGCGCTCGGCGGCAAAGCCCTCGACACGCCGCTGAGCGTAATCAAGGTGACCTGCTTCGGGCTTCTGACGGCGGCCGCGATCGGCGCCACGGCTGCCGCCGCGGGCGCTGCATTCGGCGATGCCGATCTGACCTCCTATGTCGCGGTGTGGCCGCTCTGGTGGCTCGCCGATGCGGCCGTGTCGCTGCTCGTCGCACCGATCATCATCGCCTGGGGCGCCGAGCCGCCGTCGCGCGCCATCGCCGCCGAGGCCGCGGTCGCTGCCGCGCTCGCCTTCGTGATCGGCTTCGTCGCCTTCAGCCCCGCCGCCGACATCTATCTCGCCGCCAGCGACGTCGTGCTCAGGCATCGCTGGCTCATCGCCTTTGTCGCGCTGATGCCGCTGATCGGCGCGGCGCTGCGCGAGGACCAGCGCGTCTCGACCACGGCCATGTTCGCGCTCGTTCTCGCCGCCGCCTGGGGGACGAAGCCGATCGCGGTGCTGAACGAGCCGCTGAACGACCGCATGCTCCTCTTGTTCGCGCTGTCGATCAGCGTCGCATTCTCGACGCTGATTCTCACGGCGGGATTCGCGCTCCGGCGCGACATGTACCGGCGCCTCGGCGCTGCGCGCGAGCGCGTGATCGGCGAACTCGGCGACACGCAGAAGGCGCTCGACCTCGCGCGCCATCATTTCCAGGCGCTGGTCGACGACGTCGCCGACCACGCCGTGTTCGTGCTCGACACTGCCGGCCGCGTCGCGAGCTGGAACAACTCGGCGCAGAAGATCACCGGCTATACGCAGGAAGAGGTGCTCGGAAAGCCGTTCGGCCTGTTCTATCGCCCCGACGAGCGTCGCGCCGGCGAAGCGGTGCGCGCGCTCGAGCTGGCGATCCAGCGCGGCAAGCACGACGTCGAGGGCTGGCGCATCCGCAAGGACGGCACGCCGTTCTTCGTCACCGGCGTCGTCTCCGTGATCCGCGGCCAGTCCGGCGATCTGATCGGCTTCTCCAGCATCATGCGCGACACGACCGAGCGCCGCGATACGCAGGAGAAGTTGGTCGAGGCGCGCGAGCAGCTCGTCATGGCGCAGAAGATGGAAGCCATCGGCAAGCTCACCGGCGGCATCGCGCACGATTTCAACAACCTGCTGATGATCATCGGCGGCAACGCCCAGGCCTTCAAGCGGCTGCTCGATCCCAAGCTGCCGCGCGCCATCGAGGCGATCCAGACCGCGGCCAAGCGCGGCGAGACGCTGACGCGACAGCTCCTGACGTTCTCGCGCAGCCAGCACGTCAGCCCGTCGGTGATCGACCTCGCGGCGGTGATCCGCAACATCCGGCCCATGGTCGAAAGCTCGCTGCGCGGCAATATCGTCTACAAGGAAGCCATCGCCACGACCGCGATCTTCACCAAGGCCGATCTCGCCGAGCTCGAGCTCGCCATCGTCAACATCGCGGTCAATGCGCGCGACGCCATGCCGAGCGGCGGCACCTTCACGCTGTCCCTGTCGGAGGTGACCTCGCCGATCGACGCGCAGGGCAACCATCTCGACGGCGCATTCGCTGCGATGCGCTTCAGCGATACCGGCGCGGGCATCCCGCCCAACCTGCTGTCGAAGATCTTCGATCCGTTCTTCACGACCAAGGAAGTCGGCAAGGGCACCGGCCTCGGCCTGAGCCAGGTCTACGGCTTCGTGCATCAGGCCGGCGGCACCATCAAGGTCGACAGCAAGGTCGGCGACGGCACGAGCTTCACGGTCTACCTGCCGGTCTGCGCCGAGCGCGAGACGGTGGCGACGCCCGGCGCCGCGCGCATCGACCCGCACAAACCCCGCGTGCTCGTGGTCGACGACAATCCGGACGTGGCGCAGGTCACCTCGTCGCTGTTCGAGCAGATGGGCTACGCCACGTCGCTGCGCGACTCCGCCGAATCCGCCTTGCAGTTCCTCGAACAGGGCAAGCGCGCCGATCTTGTGTTCAGCGACATCGTCATGCCCGGCAGCATCGACGGCATCGGGCTCGCCAACGAGATTCGCGTCCGCTATCCGGGCCTGCCGATCATTCTGAGCACCGGCTACACCGACTCGGCGCAGAAGGTGCCCGACGGCCTGCACGTGCTGCGCAAGCCGTTCGACACCGACACGCTGACACGCGTGATCGAGACGGTGATGGGACCGGAGCCGACGGCGCGCCGCCACTAGGTGGCGTCGAGCGCCTGCAGCGGGTGCCAGGAGGCGTGCTGCACCGGCGCCTCGGTGATCTTCGCGCGCATCAGCAGGCGGCGGAACGGCGAGCGATAGGGCAGGGCGATCTTGGTGCGGCGGCCGAGGGCCGCCTTGATCAGGTTCTTGCCGAACTGCGCCGCCGTGTCGACCCGGAACGCCGCCGTCGACACGACCGAGAAGCCGGCCTGCGCGAGATAGTCGCGCAGATGCGCCTCGCCGGCGAAGACGAGGTGGTCCGGCAGATAGAGCAGGTCGGGATAATCCTGCATCGACTTCAGGTCGCCGCCATTACCGGTCTCGATGAACAGTTCGCCACCCTCTCTCAGGAGCGGCCGCAGGCGGCCGAGGAAGTCGCGGAAGTCGGGCACGTGCGAGAATACGTTGACCAGCGAGATGACGTCGAACCCGCCGCCGGTTTGCGCGAGGTCCGCCTGATAGACCGGCAGGCCGCGCGCCTGCGCCTCGGCGACCTTCGGCGCCATCGGCTCGATGCCCATGACCTGGCTGCCCGCGGGCAGCATCTCCTGCAGCACTTCGACGAGTTCGCCGAAGCCGGCGCCGACGTCGAGCCAACGCACCGGCCGCTGCGCGCCGACGAGATCGGGGAACACGGCGCGCACGGTCGTCGCGTAGCGCAGCGCCTTGCGCCGGCTGCGCTTGAACACGACGTGCAGCGCCTCGCCATTGGTGCGGTGTTCGCCGATCTCGTTGGCGTGCGAGATTTCCTCCTCGCTCGGCCGTGGATTGACGTAGACGAGGCCGCAGTCGCCGCACTTGACGCAGGAGAAGCCGTTCTCCGCGCCCCAGCCGCCGCCGTCGAGGCCGCCGCACAAAGGACACGCGACCGTTTCGAGTTGAACGCTGGAGACGCTCATTTTCGCCTCGTCGGCCCCCGTGCAACCTTACGCGCGCCGCAGTCGGGCCGGCCGGTGCAAGGGTATTGATCGCAACATTTCATGGACGCGCGCCGGCGATGAGCGCGCCTTCTGGAACTGTGCCGCGCATCAATGCGTGTAGCCGCGGAACATGTGCACGATCGCGACGCCGATGTGGCGCGTGTTCGGGAAGCCGCCGACGACCTCCGCCAGCATCATGAACAGCACGGCGTAGAAGTAGCCGGGATATTGCTTCTCGTAGCCGAGCAGCGGCCGCGACATGGATTCGGCGAGCGCCGGCCGCGTGATCGCATAGGCGGTGAGGCTGCCGAGAATGGCGCCGGAGAGGATGTCGCTCGGATAATGGATGCCGAAATAGATGCGGCCGAGGCAGGCGAGCGTCCCGAACACGCCGAAGACGAGGCCGGCCGAGCGCGACACGACGAACAGGCAGGCGGCGATCGCGAACAGATAGGTCGCGTTGTCGCTCGGGAAGCTGCTCCAG
>JBQCFB010000293.1:0-4659 GCA_051959715.1 Pseudolabrys sp. | reverse complement strand
GTTTCGACCGCCACGATCTTCGGGAATTGATCGAGCGGGACCTTGAGCCGGCGCGCGTTGTAGACCTGCGGGATCAGGCAGACGTCGGCGAGGTTCACATGCGCGCCGCAGGCGTAAGGGGCGGGCGTGATCATCGCCTCGATCGCCTTGAAGCCCTCGATGACCCAGTGGTGATACCAGGCGTCGATATCGGCCTGCTCGTGCTTCATCACGCGCTTTAAATACTGCAGGGAAATCAGGTTGTTGAGCGGGTGAATGTCGCAGGCGACCATCTGCGCGATGGCGCGCACCTTGGCGCGCGCGAGCGCGTCGGCCGGCAGGAGTGGCGGCTCCGGCGCGATGTCGTCGAGATACTCGATGATCGCCAGCGACTGCGTCAGCACTTCGCCGCTCGACAGGACGAGCGCCGGCACGCGCTCCTGCGGATTGATCGCGTGGAAGTCAGGCTTGTGCTGCTGGCCGCCGTCCTTGGTCAGGTGCACCGACACCATTTCGTAGGGCAGGCCCTTGAGATTGAGCGCGATGCGAACGCGATAGGCGGCGGACGAGCGGAAGTAGGTGTACAATTTCACGGCGATGAACCCCGGCGGCGGTGGCGCAATCTAGCGGCCACGGCGTGAATTGGCGACATCGGCGACGATTTCGCCGGATCGCTCGATGAGCCTTCCGATGGCGCGGTCGAGCGCGGGCCGATCGGCGGCGTCGACGCTGTCGAGGAGGCGGTTGGCAAAGCGCGTCGCGATCGGCGCCAGTTCGTCGTACATTTCGCGCCCCGCCGGCGTCAGCGACAGGAAAGACTCGCGCATGTCGTCGCGATTGGCCTTGCGCGTGATCAGCTTGCGCTTCTCGAGCTGGGCCACCGCGCGCGAAACCTTGGTCTTGTGCATGCAGGAATGCGCGCCGATCGCCTTCGCCGTCATCATGCCGAATTGTCCGAGCGTGACGAGAACGCGCCATTCCGGCACGCCGATGCGGTAGCGCTCAGCGTAGATGCGCGACAGCGCGCTGGAGACGAGATTGGAGCACACGTTGAGGCGATAGGGCAGGAAGTCCTCGAGGCGGAGCGCCGGTTCGGACGCCGCCGTGACGCGCTCGGCCGTGTCGTCGATCATCGCCACGTGTTTCGCCCTGTGCGGCACGGCGGTTTGCGGCCCGATCATCGGGCCGCAAGGTTGTGCGGCGCGCAAATTTTCGCCGATGTTGCGACCGGGCGCAACCAATTTGCCGGGCCTGCTCATGAGACGCGCGGAACGGCGCCGGGTTGGGCCGGTTTCCACGCCGAAGCGCGGCGCCGGGCCGTGGGCGTTGACCTTGGTTTCATTAGCAACTAATTTGCGTGAAACCTGCCGCCCGGAGGACCGTCATGACGCCCGGCTACATGTCCGGCTTCGGCAACTCGTTCGAGACCGAGGCGCTTCCCGGCGCCCTCCCGGTCGGCCGTAACTCGCCGCAGAAATGCAATTACGGCCTCTATGCCGAGCAATTGTCCGGCTCGCCGTTCACGGCGCCGCAGGCGACCAACCAGCGCTCCTGGCTCTACCGCATCCGGCCGACCGTCAAGCACACCGGCCGCTTCGCCAAGGTCGACATGGGCTTCTGGCGCACGGCGCCGGCGCGCGAGGACGCCGGCTTCCCGATAGGGCAATTGCGCTGGTCACCGACGCCGGTGCCGAAGGACAAGCTCACCTTCGTCTCCGGCATGCGGACATTCACGACAGCCGGGGACGTCGACGGACAGTCCGGGATGTCCGCGAACGTCCTGTTCATCACCCAGTCGATGGCGCGCGAGCATTTCTACAATGCCGACGGCGAATTCCTCATCGTCGCGGAGCAGGGAAAGATTCGCTTCCGCACCGAGTTCGGCGTCATCGATATCGAGCCGGGCGAAATCTGCGTCATCCCGCGCGGTGTCATCTTCCGCGTCGAATTGATCGGCGGCCCGGTGCGCGCCTATGTGTGCGAGAACTACGGCGGCGGGTTCACACTGCCCGACCGCGGACCGATCGGCGCCAACTGCCTAGCCAATCCGCGCGACTTCCTGACGCCGGTTGCGGCCTATGAGGATGTCGATGCGCCGCACACGCTCATTGTCAAATGGGGCGGCGAACTGTTCAAGACGCAGACGGACTTCTCGCCGATCGACGTCGTCGCCTGGCACGGCAACTACTTCCCCTACAAATACGACCTGCGTCGCTTCTCGCCGGTCGGCGCGGTCGGGTTCGATCATCCCGATCCATCGATCTTCACGGTGCTAACGTCGCCGTCCGAGACGCCGGGCACCGCGAACATCGACTTCGTCATCTTCCCCGAGCGCTGGATGGTCGGCGAGAACACGTTCCGCCCGCCCTGGTACCATCGCAACATCATGTCGGAGTTCATGGGGCTGGTGTACGGCGTCTACGACGCCAAGCCGGAAGGCTTCGTGCCCGGCGGCATCAGCCTGCACAACCAGATGCTGCCGCACGGGCCGGACGTCGATGCGTTCGAGCATGCGAGCAATGTCGAACTGAAACCGGTGAAACACACCAATACGCTAGCCTTCATGTTTGAGACGCGCTTTCGTCAGCGCGTGACCAGGTACGCCGCCGGGCTGCCGAATTTGCAGGACAACTACATCGACTGCTGGGCTGGATTGAAGAAGCACTTCGATCCGAACCGGCGCGATCCGAAATAAACGCTCCTAAAACGGAGCAGGGAGAAGCGTTCGCCATGAAGCTCGCGTCCTTGAAGGACGGCCGCGACGGCCGTCTCGTCGTCGTGTCGAAAGACCTGACGCACTACGCCGACGCCTCCGCCGTCGCGCGCACCATGCAGGCCGCGCTCGACGATTGGGACGCGGCCGCGCTCCGTCTTGCCGAGATCGCCGCCGCGCTCGAAGCAGGCCGCGGCGCGCATACGCCGTTCGACCCGGCGCAATGCGCCGCGCCGCTGCCGCGCGCCTACCAGTGGCTGGACGGCTCGGCCTACGTCAATCACGTCGCGCTGGTGCGCAAGGCGCGCGGCGCCGAGGTGCCGGCCTCGTTCTGGACCGATCCGCTGATGTACCAGGGCATCTCCGACGTGCTCTCGGGCCCGCGCGATCCGATCGCGCTCGCCGACGAGGTCTGGGGCATCGACCTCGAGGCGGAAGTCGTCGTCGTGCTCGGTGACGTGCCGATGGGCGCTTCGCGCGACGTCGCGGCGAGGGCGATCAAGCTGATCATGCTGGTCAACGATGTCAGCCTGCGCAACCTCACGGGCCCGGAGCTCGCCAAGGGCTTCGGCTTCGTGCAGTCCAAACCCTCGTCGGCCTTCACGCCTGTCGCGGTAACACCGGACGAGCTCGGCAGCGCCTTTGACGGCGCCAAGGTTGCCCTGCCGCTTTTGTCCTTCATCAACGGCAAGCCGTTCGGCAAGCCGGTGTGCGGCAATGACATGACGTTCGACTTTCCGACGCTGATCGCGCATGCGGCAAAGACACGCGCGCTGTCGGCCGGCACCATTCTCGGCGCCGGCACGGTGTCGAACCGTGACGCCGACGGCGGTCCCGGCAGGCCGATCGCGGAGGGGGGGCTCGGCTATTCGTGCATCGCCGAGGTGCGCACGGTCGAGACCATCCGCACCGGCAAGCCGGTGACGCCGTTCCTGAAGTTCGGCGACCGCGTGCGCATCGAGATGCTCGACGGCGCCGGCCGGTCGATTTTCGGCGCCATCGAGCAGGACGTGGTACGTTACGCTTTGTGATCGAGAGACAGGTGTTTTCATGAGCAAGGGCTTCGCATCCACGAGCGACATGACCGAGAAGAAGGTCTCGTTCGACCAGATCGGTCCCGGCCTCTATGCCTTCACCGCCGAGGGCGATCCGAATTCGGGCGTGATCGTCGGCGACGACAGCTGCATGGTGATCGACGCGCAGGCGACGCCGGCCATGGCGTCCGACCTCATCGCGCGCGTCGCCAAGGTCACCGACAAGCCGATCAAATACGTGCTGCTGACGCACTATCACGCGGTGCGCGTGCTGGGCGCCTCCGCGTTCAAGGGCGCGGAGATCCTCGCCTCGGACGCGACGCGCGGGCTGATCGTCGAGCGCGGCAAGCAGGACATGGACAGCGAGATCGGCCGCTTCCCGCGCCTGTTCCGCGCGGTCGAGACGATCCCCGGCCTGACATGGCCGAGCGTGACGTTCCCCGACCAGATGTCGGTCTGGCTCGGCCGGCGCGAGGTGCGCATCATGCATATCGGCCGCGGCCACACCGCCGGCGACGTCGTCGCCGCCGTGCCGGATTGCGGCGTCGTCTTCTCCGGCGACCTCGTCGAATATCACTCCGCCTGCTATTGCGGCGACGCGCACTTCACCGACTGGCCGCAGACACTCGACAATCTGGCCGAGATGCAGCCGACCGCGCTCGTGCCCGGCCGCGGCGCGGCGCTCACCACGGCGGAGCAGGTGAAGGAGGGGATCGAGATGACTACCGATTTCCTCTCGACGCTCTACGGCTCGGTCAAGGACAGCGTCGCCAAGGGCCGCTCGCTCAAGGACGCCTTCGACTTCGCGCGCATCGCCATGGACCCCAAGTTCAAATCGTTCGCCATCTACGAGCACTGCCTGCCGTTCAACGTCTCGCGCGCCTATGACGAAGCGCGCGGCATCGAATGGCCGGTGATCTGGACGGCGGAGCG
>JBQCFB010000292.1:0-4181 GCA_051959715.1 Pseudolabrys sp. | reverse complement strand
GGCGGCGAGGGAACTGGGGTACAAGCCGTTCCCGCAGCCGTCCGGCAACATGTCGCGCGCTTACGTCAATCCGCTCGGCGTGCGCCAGGGGCCGTGCACCTATTGCGGTTACTGCGAATGGTTCGGCTGCGGCAATTATTCGAAGGCGAGCCCCCAGACGACGATCCTGCCAGTGCTGGTGCGGAAATCGAATTTCTCGGTACGCGACCAGAGCGAGGTCACACGCATCAACACGGACCGCTCGGGAAAGCACGCCACCGGCGTGACCTTTGTCGACACCAGCGGCGACCAATGGGAGCAGCCGGCCGACCTCGTCATCCTCGCCGCTTACTCGATGTTCAACGTCCAACTCCTGCTGCTGTCCGGCATCGGCGAGCCCTATGACCCGGTCGCCAACAAAGGCGTCATCGGCCGCAACCTCACGCATCAGGCGATGTCGAGCGTGAACGGCTTCTTCGACAAGACCAAGTTCAACTTCAATCCGTTCATTGCGTCGGGCGCCATCGGCATGTGCATAGACGAATTCAACGGCGATAATTTCGACCATGGCCCGCACGGTTTCGTCGGTGGCGGCTATCTCGGCCAGGTGCAGA
This sequence comes from Pseudolabrys sp., assembly GCA_051959715.1. Classification (GTDB taxonomy): domain Bacteria; phylum Pseudomonadota; class Alphaproteobacteria; order Rhizobiales; family Xanthobacteraceae; genus Pseudolabrys. The sequence goes on along the minus strand of JBQCFB010000292.1, from coordinate 3,588 downwards.
CCAACGGTCGGCCGATTCAGACCGCGCCGGTGCCCAAGGGCACGCCGAAATGGGGCGCGGAGTGGAAGAAGAACGTCGCTGATTACTATCTGAGCAACCTCAAGGGCGGCTCGATTCACGCCAGCATGTACAGCTACCGCGACGTCTATCTGGATCTCGATCCGACCTACAAGGATCGCTTCGGCCGTCCGCTGATGCGCATGACGATCGATTTCCACGACAACGAACTCAAGGCCGCGCAATACCTGACCGACAAATATGCCGAGATTGTCAAGGCGATGGGGGCCAAGATCGTCGAGAAGGAGCCGCGCAAGGGGCCTTACGACGTCACCAAATACCAGACGACGCATCTCAACGGCGGCGCGGTCATGGGCGCGGATCGCAAGACCAGCGCGCTCAACCGCTACCTGCAAAGCTGGGACGTGCCGAACCTGTTCGTGATGGGCGCGTCCGCTTTCCCGCAGAACGCGGGTTATAACCCGACAGGTACGGTCGGCGCGCTCGCCTTCTGGTCGGCGAAAGCCATCCGCGAACAGTATCTCAAAAATCCGGGACCGCTGGTCGATGCGTAGGGCGCCGACCATTGCCGCGGCCGGCGCGCTTGGAGCGGTGCTGCTTGCGGCCTATCCGATGGCGCGGAGCATCGCGCGCGACAGCGACGTTCAGGATTTCGCGCAGATTGAGCGCGGCCGAAAGCTTGCGACGCTTGCCGACTGCGTCGCGTGTCACACGCAGAAGGACGGCGGCAAGCCGTTCGCCGGCGGTCGGCCGATCGAGACGCCGTTCGGCACGATCGTCTCACCCAATATCACGCCCGATCTCGAAACCGGCATCGGCAACTGGAGCGACGAGGACTTCGAAAACGCCGTGCGGCACGGCATCCGCAAAGACGGCGCGCGGCTCTATCCTGCGATGCCCTATGTCTACTATTCGCGGATGTCGCGCGACGACGTGAAAGCGATCCGCGCCTATCTCGCGACGGTAGCGCCGGTGCGCAACGCCGTCGTCGCGAACCAGCTTCCGTTCCCCTTCGACATCAGGATGTCGATGGTCGCCTGGGATTGGCTGTATTTCACGCCCGGTGAGTTCAAGCCGGACAAGACCAAGTCGCCGGAGTGGAACAGAGGTGCGTTCCTGGTCAGCGGGCCGGGCCATTGCGGCGCGTGCCATACGCCGAAGAGCTTCCTCGGTGGCGACAAGACCAACCAGGCGCTTCAGGGCGGGGAAGTGCAGGGCTGGTTCGCGCCGAACATCACCGGCGACCGTGCGCGCGGTGTCGGCGCGATGTCGATCCCCGATATCGTCGCGCTGCTGAAGACCGGACACAACGCCGTCACGGGTGTCGCCGGGCCGATGGCGGAGGAGGTCGCGGATTCGAGCTCGCATTTCAGCGATGCCGATCTCAAGGCGATCGCAACCTACCTGCAGGCCATGCCGGGTGGCGATGACAAGCCGCCTGCGCCGGTCGCGCAGGACGATCCGCAAATGAAGGCGGGGCAGGCGATCTACCGCGACACGTGCTCGGCCTGTCACGGAATCGACGGCAAAGGTGTGGCGAGCCTGTTCCCGTCGCTCGCCAAGGCGCCGCAGGTGCGCGCGCCGGATCCGACATCGACCATCCGCGCCGTGCTGCGCGGCGTGCGCAGCGTCGCAACCGATCGCGAGCCGACGGCGCCCGCGATGCCGTCCTTCGCCTGGCAGCTCAAGGACGACCAGGTAGCCGCCGTGCTCACCTACATCCGCAACTCGTGGGGCGCGGCCGCGCCGGCCGTCTCTGCGGGTGACGTGAGCAAGCAGCGCGGCAGTCTGGCCAATCGCACCGATTAGGGGACGACAAACACGAGCTGAAGGAGTTGCAACATGAAGGCTCTCATCCTTAGTGCGGCACTGCTCATCGCTGCGGTGCCGGTCGCTTACGCGCAGAACCAGCCGACGACGAACAACGCCACGGCGCCGGGCAACATCAATCATGCCGGGCGCAACGTCCCGGGTTACAAGTCCGGAGCGGAGAGCCAGCAGGCGGCGCGCGGCACGCCTGCGCGTATCGTCGGCCGTTCGCACTATTGCGCGCAGGTGTCGGTGAACAACCTGCGCTGCCGCTACAGGACGATGGCGTCGTGCAAGAAGGCGGCCGGCAACAGCAATCTGAGCTGCGTCGCCAATCCGCGCATGGCGGTCGGCAGCGCGCCGCGCCGGTAGCTGAGCCGCCACAGGGCCGGATCGCGCTAGGCGCGTTCGCCGCGGCGCGCGAAGCGGCGCGTCTCGATCGCGTGCCAGGCGACGAGCCCCGGCACGCCGATCAGGATGTCGGCAGCGCGCTTGATCAATGACAGCGCCAGCGCCGAATGCGCCGGAATGCCGAACAGCGCGCAGAGCACGACGAGCCCGCCTTCCTGCACGCCGACCGCTCCGGGCACGGCGAAGGCAGCGCCGCGCGCCGCCTGCGCGAGGCTTTCGATCGCCACGGCGTCGGCATAGGTCGGGTGATAGGCCATCGCGTGCAGGCCGACCCAGACCTCGAGCGCGCCGATGAACCAGACGCCGAGATGGCAAGCGAGCGTCAGCGCCAGCGCCGAGCGGCGGCCGTAGACGGCGTGCAGTGCGCGGAATACCGCGTCGAAGGTGCCGTTGATCTGCCATTCACGGCCGCGCGCGAGGCGGCTGAGCAGCGCATTGAGCAGCTTCTCGCCGCCGTGCCGCTGCGCTATGTAGAAGCCGGTGAGTGCGAGCGCCGCCGCGGCCAGCGCCCATTCGAGATCGGTGATGAAGCTGCCGCCGACGCCGTGCGCGATCAGCAGCGCGAAGCCGACCAGCGCAAACAGGAACTGGGTGCCAGCCTGCGCCAGCACGTCGACGATCACGGTCGCCGCGGCGAGCGGCCCGGGAATGTGCCAGAAAGTGAGGAGGCGCGCGGCGATGACGTCGCCGCCGATCTGGGCCAGCGGCAACAGCGTGTTGGCGCCTTCGCGCACGATGCGCAGAAGCGCGCAGACCGACGGATGCGGTCGCGGATGCGCCGGGAATAGCAGCCACCAGGTCAGTCCGGCGAGCGTCACGGCCGTGAGCCTGAGCGCAATGACGACGACCGCGGCCCATCCGGCTTGGACCATTGCCGCCGCGACGGTCGCGGGATCGGCCGCGTAAACTGCGGCAGCGATGATCGCGATCCCAATCACCGCCGTGAAGATCGACAGCCGCTTCATCATCCGTGCCCGCCGATCAGCCCTTCCGGTCGCTGCCTTGTCGCCCCGGACGCATCTTCGGCAGCGATCCCTCGTCCCATAGCACGACCGCGAGCCATCCGGTCGAGGCCCCGAGGAAGCCGCCGGCGACGATGTCGCTGACGAAGTGGTAGTCGGCGCCGATGAGGCCGACCACGACCGCGATCACCATCAGCGCCCAGATGGGCCGCAATTTCGGATAGGCGACCCACAGTACGGCGGCGACGGCGCAGGCCGCGGTCGTATGGCCCGACGGAAACGAATTGTACCCGGCTCCGCCGTGGAACGGGTGGAAGCCGTATGTGCCGTTGCCGATCAGCGAGGGGTTGTTGTTGATCCAGGTCTCCGGCCAGGTGCGGCCGAAAGC
>JBQCFB010000291.1:0-5912 GCA_051959715.1 Pseudolabrys sp. | reverse complement strand
CGCGCCCGGATACCAGGTATAGGCGACCGACTTGCCGAGCGCCTTGGCGAAGACCTCGGCGAGCTTGTTCTCGAAGCCTTCGCCCTCCGTGTTCGAATAGGGCATGTTGCGCGGATCGCTGCACACGCGGAACACGTTCGGATCGACAAGCTCGAAGGGCGCCTGACCCTGGGCCGGCGCCGGCGCGGCGCCGGGTGGGGACGGTACGCCTTGCGCGCGGACGGCTGCGCCCGCGGCGATCAGGCACAGCGCCGCCACCGCAAGGCTCGAGGCCGCCGACCGCCTCACTTTTCCGGTCCCATGCAGCTGTCCTCGGCCGCCTGCGCCGACTTCGATTTGTCGGCGTGCTTGCTCGGACGGCCACGGCCGACCGCACCATTCGCGCGGGCGCGCAGATAGACGTAGATGTCGTCGAGGTAGCACATCACGTTCGGATTGGTGCCGAAGGCCGGCATGACCTTGTCGGCTGCTGTGTTGACCTCCTGCTTGCCGCCCGCGACCGTACCGGCGAAATCGGAATAGCTGAGCGCCTTGAGCGAATCGACGAGCGCGGGCGCGTATGTCGAACCGGCGCCGTCAGGGCCGTGGCAGACGATGCACGCCGAATTGTAGCGGCGGAAACCCGAGAATGTGTACCAGTCGACCGTGCCGTCCTTGTCGACGTGATAGGTCGGGTTGCCCTCCTTGTCGGACCACTTCCCGTCGTCCTGTTTGACCGCGGCGGGATCGCCGGACCCGTCGGCGAACGCATGACCGGTACCGATGCAAAAGACCGCCGCGACCAGGGTTGCGGCTACCAGAGAATGTCGCAAGAGAACGTCCTTCTTGATCGGCGCGGACGCGTCGGATAATCGCGCGGCGGCGTTCACGCGCATGCGGCTTTCGATGACTGGAGCCCGGCGCGCGGGGAGCGCGCGCCGGGCATCCGTGCTGCTTCGATGTCGACCTGCCTGGCTCAGCTGCCGGGCAGCGCGAACACCGTGAGCTGACCGCCGAGCGAGGTGTAGTCCTTCAGCGCGGCATAGCCGCCGACCGCGCCGAGACCCGCCTGCGGATCGGTCAGGCCTGCGGCGAGACCGATGCCGGCCCAGCCGCCGACGCCCGACAGGACGGCGACGTACTGCTTGCCGCCGTGCTCATAGGTCGTGACGTTGCCGATGATGCCGGACGGGGTCTTGAATTTGTACAATTCCTTGCCCGTCTTGGCGTCGACTGCCTTCAGGTAGCCTTCCAGCGTGCCGTAGAAGACCACGCCGCCGGCCGTCGCGAGCGCCCCGGACCACACCGAGAACTGCTCCTTGTTCGACCAGACGATCTTGCCCTTGCCGGCATCCCAGGCAATGAAGTTGCCCATGTTGGACTCGCCCGGAGGCGGGTACATCGACAGCGTCGCCCCGACATAGGGCTGGCCGGCGGTGTAGGACACGCGGAACGGCTCGTAGTCCATGCAGACGTGGTTCGTCGGCACGTAGAACAGCTTCGTCTCCGGCGAATAGGCCGCCGGCTGTTCGTCCTTGCTACCCAACGCCGCCGGGCAGACGCCCTTGGTGTTGTGGTCTTCGCCGTTCTGCTCCGTCGAGTACTGCGAGACCACGAGCGGCCGGCCGTACGTCTTGGAGTTCTTGTCCATGTCGACCTTGGTGGCCCAGTTCACCTTCGGATCGTACTTGTCGGCCACCAGCAGGGTGCCGTTCGTGCGGTCGAGGGTGTAGCCGAAGCCGTTGCGATCGAAGTGGACGAGCGCCTTGTGGGTGGTGCCGCCGACATTCACGTCCGCGAGGATCATCTCGTTGACGCCGTCGAAGTCCCACTCGTCATGCGGCGTCATCTGGTAGACCCACTTCGCCATCCCGGTGTCGGGATTGCGCGCGAAGATGGTCATCGACCACTTGTTGTCGCCGGGACGCTGCTTCGGATTCCAGGTCGAGGGATTGCCCGAGCCGTAATAGACGAGGTCGAGCTGCGGGTCGTAGGAGATCCAGCCCCAGGTGCAGCCGCCGCCGATCTTCCACTGATCGCCTTGCCAGGTCTTCAGGCTGGAGTCCTTGCCGATCGGCTTGCCGAGGTCGGTGGTCTTCTCCGGATCGACGAGAAGCTGATCATCCGGCCCTTCCGAATAGGCCTTCCAGACCTGCTTGCCGTCCTTCACGCTGTAGGCGGTCATGCTGCATTGGACGCCGAACTCGCCGCCCGACGTGCCGACCAGGACCTTGTCCTTGACGACCAGCGGCGCCGACGTGCCGGTCTGGCCCTTCTTGGGATCGCCGTTGGTCGCGCTCCAGGCGACCTTGCCGGTCATGGCATCGAGCGCGACGAGTTTGTCGTCGGCCTGGTGCAGGAAGATCTTTCCGTCGGCATAGGCGAGACCGCGATTGACGGTGTCGCAGCACATCACCGGGATCACGTTGGGATCCTGGCGCGGCTCGTATTTCCAGAGAATCTTTCCGTCATGATTGAGATCGAGCGCGTAGACCGGATTTGGGAACGGTCCGTGCACGTACATGACGTCGCCGATGATCAGCGGTCCGCCTTCGTGACCGCGCAGCACGCCGGTGGAGAAGGTCCATGCGACCTGAAGCTTGCCGACGTTGCCCGTGTTGATCTGTTTCAGCCCGGAATAGCGGGTATTGGCGTAATCGCCTGCCGGCATCACCCAGTTCTTTGGGTTCTGCGACATCTTTTGCAGTTCATCGCTTGCGCTTGCAGCCGTCACCGCGAATACCGCGACGGCCCCAAGGCAGCCAGTCAGCAGCAGATTTCGCATCCGTATCCTCCCTGCGAGACGTCGCGGGTTGACCGGCGCAGCGGCACCAATGCGTGCCGCAGTCGGCACCCGTGCTATGGGAAGAGCCTCCGGCAGCGTGTCACAGCGTGGCATGGCACCAGGGCGACATTGATGCCCTGCCAAGCCTACGAAGAAACGTCAGCATTCCCGTTGGCTGACGCCCTTGAAGCCGGAGACCGTTGACGAGTGTAGACACCGGTTTTTCAGACCGCAACAGAAAATCTGATAATCTCAATTCCTGATCGATGATTGTGCGGCGCACTTTCATTTTTCGACGCGATTGTATGAGATTTGATATGTCTCTGTCGCAATGGGTCCGTGGCATACCAGAAACTCTGATGCTGCTGGTGGCATGGGTTACCATCGCCGGCGCCGTCGAAAGTAAAATTTCACCGCTGCCCGTTCAGGAGGTCGCGCCCGGCGTGTTCGTGCACTTCGGCGCTATCGCGCTGATGAATCGCGAGAATGCCGGTGCGATCGCCAATGTCGGCTTCGTCGTCGGCGATCGCTTCGTCGCGGTCGTCGATACCGGCGGCAGCGTCGAAGAGGGGCGGGCGCTGCTCGGCGCAATTCGTGCGCATACAAACAAGCCGGTGCGTTACGTGATCAACACGCACATGCATCCCGACCACGTTTTCGGCAATGCCGCCTTCGTCGCCACGCATGCCACGTTCGTCGGTCATGCAAATTTGCCCAACGCCATGGCGACGCATGGGCCGCATTACCGCGAGAGTTTTCGCGATTCGATGGGCGATGCTGCCGTAAACGAGGCCACAATCGTTCCTCCGACCGAAATCGTTGCGGGAACGCGCGAATTGGACCTCGGCGGGCGGCGGATCCTGCTCCGCGCGTGGCCCACCGCCCACACCGACAACGACCTCACCGTGTTCGACGAGATGACGAACACGCTGTTTGCGGGCGATTTGCTCTTCGTCAATCACGTGCCTGTGATTGACGGCAGCCTCAAGGGCTGGCTCGCGGATTTGGACGAGCTCGCGGCCGTGCCGGCGCAGCGCGTGGTGCCGGGCCACGGTCCGCTGGTCACGGCCTGGCCGCAAGGCCTCGGCGACGAGCGCCGATACCTCGATTGCCTCGCGAGCAGTCTGCGCGATGCGATCCGGCGCGGCGTACCGCTGGCGGACGCGGTCAAGTCGGTATGCGCGAGCGAAAGTGATCGCTGGGCGTTGTTTCAGGAGTATAATATTCGTAACGCGACGGCGGCTTTCGCGGAGCTCGAATGGGAGTGAGCCGGTCGCGCGAACGAAGGAGGCCGATCATGCGGATCGTGTCACGCGTTCTGTGCATGGCTGGGTGTCTCGCCATGCTTGCCTCGATGAGCCCCACGCAGGCGGCCGAGCAGGCGAATGAGGACCCCTGGCCCGCGCTGGCGGCGCAGCTCTTCAAGAACCGGCCTCTGCTCGACGGCGCCGGTGTCCTGTCGATCGACATGCCGGCGCGCGCCGAGGACGCTGCGATCGTGCCGCTGTCGCTTCATCGCACGCTGGCGGCGACCGATGGCCGCCAGGTGAAGGCGATCACCGTTGTGATCGACGAAAACCCGTCGCCGGTCGCGGCGGTGTTCACGTTCGGCGACAGAGCGAGCGTCAGTGCGCTGTCGACGCGCGTGCGGGTGAATTCGTACACGAACGTCCATGCCGTGGCCGAATTGAGCGACGGCAAGCTCTACGTCGTAAAGACTTTCGTGAAGGCGGCGGGCGGCTGCTCGGCGCCGGCGGTCAAGGATGCGGCCGAGGCGAACGCCGGTCTCGGCGAGATGCGCTTCCGCACCTTCCCGGCGGCCGACAAGGCGGCCAGCGGTCCGCGTGAGGCGCAGATCATGATCCGCCATCCCAACAATTCCGGCCTGCAGATGGATCAGATCACGCACCTCTACATCCCCGCCTTCTTCGTCGACGACCTGAAGGTGTGGCAAGGCGACGATCTCGTGGTCGGCATGCAGGGCGGTATCTCGATCGCGCAGAATCCAAGCCTGCGCTTCACCTATGTGCCGAACGGCGCCAATGTCCGTGTCGAGGCGCATGACACGGAAAACCACGACTTCAAGGGCACATGGCCGGCCACCGGCATGTGAGCCGCGCCGTCAGAAGCAGCGGACTTCCGCTTCGGCCTGCGCGCGGCGCAGAGCATTGACGGCTTGCTTGGTCGGCTCGGGCGTGCGGAACATGGCGCCGAAGCGGCCGTCGACCTGCGACAGGCTGAGCACGGTCTGCGCCGCGACATAGCGGTCATAGGGCAGGATCGAGGCGATCACGTCGATCGAGCACGAGCACTGCCGCATCGCCTGCTGCGTGTCGCCATTGGTCTTCATGCAGGCGAAGACGTAGTCCGCCCGCGTTTCGGTCGGATAGTCGTTGAGCTTGGATACGTCGGCGGGCGCGGCGGCAGCGGATACCGTCACAGCCAGCGCCGCTGCGGCGACCAGAATTTTCATCTGCGTCTCCATCGTCACGCGTCGGCGCCCCACGGCAATGATATTCCGCGCGAAGGCCGGCACAAGTGTTGCCGCCGCGGCAATCCGGCAGGGGCGCCGCGCTTGCCACGGCCGCGGATTCGAAAATAGGCTTTGCGCGGCGCGACGTGGCCCGGTGGCGGATATGGATATGCAAATGGCGAAGTCCGGTCTCGTGCGCGTCGCTCTCGCCCTCTGCCTGTTCGCCGGTGCGGCGGGCAGCGCTGCCGCGGAAGGCGCGCCGCTGCGACTTGCCGTGCAGAAGACCGGCACGCTCGCCTGGGAGGTCGATGTGATGCGCCGGCATGGCCTCGACACGAAGGCCGGCCTCGATTTGCAGGTCGTCAGTCAGGCGAGTCCGGAAGCCGGCAAGATCGCGCTGCGCGGCGGTTCGGCCGACGTCATCGTCTCCGACTGGCTGTGGGTCTCGCGCGAGCGCAGCCTAGGCCCGAAGCTCCTGTTCTATCCCTATTCCAGCGCGCTCGGCGCGGTGATGGTGCCGCAGGCATCACCCGTGAAGGATCTCGCCGACCTTCAAGGCCGGCGGCTTGCGGTGGCGGGCGGCGCGCTCGACAAGAGCTGGCTGCTGCTCCAGGCCGTCGCGGCAAAGGAGGGCGTCGATCTCAAATCGAAGGCGCAGATCGTCTATGGCGCGCC
>JBQCFB010000290.1:0-2522 GCA_051959715.1 Pseudolabrys sp. | reverse complement strand
GGCCGCCTTGCACGCGCATTGACGCGGTCGCGGTGCCAAAGCAGGCTGCGCCTCCCCTCCTTCACCGAAGCCACGCCGATGCTCAACACCCAGGTCTGTCTCGCCTCGCGCCCGAATGGCATTCCGCAGGCGGAGAATTTCGCGATCCGGCAGACGCCGGTGCCGGCCTTGCGCGACGGACAGTTCCTCGTGCGCAACGATTTCCTGTCGGTCGAGCCGGCGATGCGCGGCTGGGTCAGCGCGGTCGCCAACTATTCGACGCCGGTCGGCATTGACGAGGTGATGCGCTCATTCTCCGCCGGCGAGGTGGTCGCCTCGCAGCATCCGCAATTCGCCGTCGGCGACAAGGTGATGGGCATGCTCGGCTGGCAGACCTACACGGTCGCCGATCCCAGCATGGTCACGCGCAAGGTGCGCGAGACCGACCTGCCCGTGTCGCTGTCGCTCGGCATCCTCGGCCTGAACGGCGTCACCGCCTATTTCGGCCTGCTCGATCTCGGCAGGCCGCGGCCGGGCGACACTGTCGTGGTCTCGACCGCGGCCGGCGCGGTCGGCTCGGCGGTCGGGCAGATCGCGAAGCTTTCGAGCTGCCGCACCATCGGCATCGCCGGCGGACCGGCCAAATGCAAGACGTGCGTGACCGACTTCGGCTACGACGCGGCCATCGACTACAAAGCCGCCGACTTCAAAGATCAGCTCGCGGCGGCGCTGCCTGTCGGCGTCGACGTCTATTTCGATAACACGGCCGGCGCGATCAGCGATGCGGTCCTGACGCGGCTCGCGACCGGCGCGCGCATCGTCATCTGCGGAACGGCCTCGGTGCCGAGCTGGGATCCGCCACCGATGGGCCCTCGCGTCGAGCGCCACATCCTGGTCAAACGCGCGACGATGTCCGGGCTCCTGATCTTCGACTACGCACACCGCTACGAAGAAGCGATTGCGCGCCTCGCCGCCTGGGTCCGCGCCGGCAGGCTCGCTTACCGTGAGGACGTGCTCGATGGGATCGAGGCCTGCCCCGGCGCCATCGCGTCGCTCTATCGCGGCGAGAACAGCGGCAAGCTGCTGGTGCGGCTGAAGCATGGCTGATGCCACGGCTCCGCGGTTCCGGCGTCGGCCGACCGCACACGCGCGGCCTAAGACCATGAAAGCGCAAATCAAATTGAGCCGGCCGTGGCCTCGCCCGGCTTCTTTATAAGCGTTCTAAGCTATTGATTTCGTTGTCGTTCTTATTTGACCGGCGAGTTGTTCTAGCGCAAAGGAATGCGACTTAGTCGCATCTAGAACTAACCCACTTCTCGATGCGCGCACTTTCATGAACGAGGTCGTTCCCATGGCGCTTGGCCTGGCGCAGCGCGGCTTCCGTGGCCGCATTACCGGCATTGCCACCGCTTCGGACGCCTCCGGCGTTACCGCGGACGAACTCGAGCGCCGCCTGCTGGAGCTCGGCTTCACCGAAGGCGCGCAGGTCGAGATCCTGCACGAAGGTCTGTTCGGCCGCGACCCGATCGCGGTGCGCGTGAACGACGCCACCGTCGCCATCCGCCGCCGCGAGGCCATGGCGATCCTCGTGAGCTAAAGATGAGCGTCGCTTCCCAGGCAGAGCCGCTGCACTTCGCGCTCATCGGCACGCCGAACAGCGGCAAGACCGCCCTCTTCAACGCGCTGACCGGCAGCCGGCAGAAGGTCGCCAATTATCCCGGCGTCACCGTCGAGCGCAAAAGCGGCCTGCTCCAGACACCCGGCGGCCGCAGCGTCAACCTGATCGACCTGCCCGGCACCTATTCGCTGCGCGCGCGCTCGCCCGACGAGGAGGTCACGCGCGACTTCGTGCTCGGCCGCTTCAGTTCGGAGGCTTCGCCCGACCTGCTCCTGTGCGTCGCGGACTCGACCAACCTGCGCCTCGCGCTGCGGCTCATGCTCGAACTGAAGCGCGTCGGCCGGCCGCTGCTGCTCGTGCTCAACATGATCGACATTGCGCGCCGGCGCGGCATCGACATAGACCTCGAGCGGCTGTCGACCGAGCTCGGCGTGCCGGTGATCACCGCCGCCGCGGTGCGTCGCGGCGGCACCGACGATCTGATGCGCAGGCTCGACGAACTGGCGCTCGCGACCGACGCCGCACGCGCGGAGGCCGCATGGCAGGCGCCGACGGCCGGCGAGTTGCGCGCGGCGCAACGGGAGGCCGACCGCATCATCGCTGCTTCGGTGAAGTCGCCGGCGACGCCGGACACGTTGACGGCGCGACTCGACGCAGTGCTGCTTCATCCCGTGGCCGGACTGATCATCCTGCTCGCCATCCTTTTCGTCATGTTCCAGGCGGTGTTCACCTGGGCAAAGCCGCTAATGGACCAGATCACCGCCGGCTTCGATGCGCTCGGGGCTTTGTCGCACTCGATTTTGCCGGACGGCCTGCTGCAAAGCTTCGTCGAGAACGGCGTCATCTCCGGCGTCGGCAGCGTCATCGTCTTCCTGCCGCAGATCCTGATCCTCTTCCTCTTCATCCTCCTGCTCGAGGATCTCGG
>JBQCFB010000289.1:0-6471 GCA_051959715.1 Pseudolabrys sp. | reverse complement strand
GAGCGCCAGCGGAGCTTCGTGGAGGACTTCTCGGCCCGCGGCTACGACATGAAGGCGCCGCTGTCGCTGCTCTCCTGCCTGCTCGTCAACCTGCGACGTCTGGAAATGCAGCGTTACGAGCTGACCGCCGACGTCGAGGAGGTCGTCGGCGTCTGAGCTTGTGCTAAGGTTCCACGCGCGGCGGCGCATTGCGCCGGCGAAATGGGGGAGAGGCGCGTGGGGAAGGATCGCCTGGCGGCGTTCAGCGACGGCGTCATCGCCATCATCATCACCATCATGGTGCTCGAGCTGAAGCTGCCGGAGCACAACGGCAGCGTGATGGCGCTCGTTGCCGCGGCGCCGAGCTTCGCCGGCTATGTGCTCAGTTTCATTTATGTCGGGATCTACTGGAACAACCATCATCACATGCTGCACACAGTGCACCGTGTCGATGGCCTGATCCTGTGGGCCAATGCGCATCTGCTGTTCTGGCTGTCGCTGGTGCCGGCAACGACCGCCTGGCTCGGCACCAATTTTCTGGCGCCGGTGCCGACCGCCCTCTACGGCGTTTCGCTGTTGATGCCGGCGATCGCCTATTTCTTGCTCCAGCGCGCGATCATCCACCGCCAGGGCGCGCACTCCGTGCTGGCCAAGGCGGTCGGGCGGGACCTGAAGGGCAAGTTGTCGCCGATCGCCTATCTGACCGGCATCGTCTTCGCGTTCTATCAGCCGTGGGTGTCGATCGGCATGTACGTCCTGGTCGCGATCGTCTGGCTGGTGCCGGACCGGCGCATCACGCGCGTTGTCGGCGAGGGCTGAGGCTCACTTCGCCGGTGGCAGGATCGCCCAGCCGGCCTGCATCGGCTTGCTGCTGTGGCGGTAATGCAATTCCAGCGGCGGCTGCACCTGCGCGCCGGGCGCGACGGCGCGATATTCCGGCGGCACGGTGTTCAAGTCGCCGTCGGTCCAGACGACGACCGCGCCATTCTTCTTCATGGTGTCCAGACCGATCCACGGCGCCCGCTGCGGATTGCCGTCGACCAGCACGCGCGGCTGGTCGGGCGAGTAATGCGCGACGTTGCCGCCGTCCCACATCGTGCCGATGACGTAACGAAGCCGCGTGCCGGTCCTGTCGTGCCAGCCCTGCGTGATCGCCCGTGCCAGCGTGCCGCCGGGGAAGAAGACCGCGCGGTAGCGGTGGTCGAAGCGCGGCAGCACGTCGTAATTGGCGATGAAGGCGACGGCCAGACACGCGAACACGATCGCCCATGTCAGCATGATTCGGCCGAGGCGCGCCGGCGTCAGCGCGCGCTCGGCAGTCATGACCAGCCACAGGCCGAGGAACAGCCACAGCGGATAGCCCCACATCGCCACCGTGCCGCGCCCCGAGACGAGCGACATGGCGAGGACCGTGACGATCGGGCCGAAGGCGAGCCAGGCGACGATGCGCCGGTCGAAGGCGTCGGCTGCGGACGCGACGCGCGCCTCGTCCGCCTTGCGCTTCGGGATGAACATGGGTGCGGCGATGATCAGCGACGGGATCAGGAAGAAGAGCTGGCTCACCGCGAACTGGAATGGATGCCAGAGGTGGTCGTACCAGCCGCGCGACAGCACGGCGCGGTGCTCCGCATAGGCGAAGGGCAGGAAGTCGTTGCGCACGAGCCAGATCAGGTGCGGCGCCATGACGAGCAGCGCGACCGCCGCGGCGATATAGGGGCCTGGCGTCGTGAGGCACTTGCGCGTATCGCGGTCGACCAGGGCGAACACGACCATCGGGGCTACCAGCACGACGACGAAATACTTCGCCCACAGCGACATGCCGACCGCAATGCCGAGCAGGAGCCAGTCGGCGAACTGTCCCTTGCGCAGGGCGCGGTGCAGCGCGTAGCCGGCGAGCGCCCAGAACGGCAGCTGGACGACGTCGTGGTTGAACTTGGCCGAGGTGTAGTTGAGGTAGTGCAGGCCGTCGACGACCAGCACCGCCACCAGCGCGCCGGCGCCGCCGACCAGCGGCCGCGCCGCGAGATAGACGATTGCCAGCGCCGCGCAGACCGCGATCTGGGCCAGCAGGTAAAAGGAAAAGTCATGGCCGGTGGCGAGGTATGCCATCTCGACCAGCCACCAGGGCAGGGGCGGCAGCTTGTCGTAGCCGAGCTGCCATTCGCGCCCGTACATGAGCGCCTCGATCAGGTCGAGCGGCAGGTTGGCGTAGAGGAGCGTCGGCAGCGCCGTCCAGACGAGCGCATGGATGGCGATGACCACGCCGAGCGCCCGCCCGGGGGCGCGGATCGCCCGGGCGGCGAGGGGCTCGCTCTGCGGCTGCGATACCATGCACTCAAGTTCCTGCGAATAAAGGCTGTTCCGTCCTTACCATAGCAGCGTTTCGCTGTTGCGCGGATCGGTCGGCTCATGGACATTGGGTAACGGGGGCGCGAATCGCTCGGGCTATTCGCTCCTGCCGTGCGGGGGTCTCACGTTCGGCCATGCGCCGTCTCAGCGCCATCTTCATTGCCGTCTGCATGGTCGTCATCGCGGCCTCGCTCGGCGCCGTCCTGTTCCTCGCCTTCAAGCTCGACGGCCGCACCTCGGCGATCGTCGGCCTGGCGACGCTGATGATCCTCGCCCTGTACAATTCCATGTCCAACCGCCTGCGCGACCGTGGCGAGCTCGGCGACCAGATCGCCGACCTTTCCCGCGGCACCGGCGACCTCGCCCGCCAGGTGGCGGAGCTGGCGCGGCGGCTCAATGCCGTCGAGACCAGCGTCGGCAACACCGTCTCCCGCGCCCGCGGCGCCGTCGATCCGCTCGCCGCCGAGATCGGCGAACTGGGCGGGCTGGTGCGCCAGCTTGCCGACAACGTCGCCGCCCACGACGCGGCCCTGCGCCAGTCGGGAACGCTGCCGCGCATGGCGCCGGTCGCGGTCATGCCGGCGGACGCGCCGCTGGCGCTGAGCGAAAGCGACGCCGTGTCGCCGCCGGCTGCGGTGCACGGCATGGACCGCAACACCGCGGTCGAGCTCGTGACCGACGCGCTCGATAACCAGCGCGTCGACCTCTACCTTCAGCCGGTCGTGACGCTGCCGCAACGCAAGGTGCGCTTCTACGAGGCGATCTCGCGGATCCGCACCGCCGACGGCGAAGTCGTGCCGGCGAGCGCCTTCATCGAGGCGGCCGAGACCGCCGGGTTGATGCCGCGGATCGACAACCTGCTCCTGTTCCGCGCGGTGCAGGTCGTGCGCCGGCTGCAACTCAAGAGCCGCGACGTCGGCATCTTCTGCAACATCAGCAGCGCGACGCTGACCGATGCCGGCCAGTTCCGCCAGTTCCTCGACTTCGTCGACGCCAACCGCGCGCTCGGCGACGCGATCACCTTCGAGTTCACGCAGAACGCCTATCGCAATTTCGGTCCGCTCGAGCAGGAGAGCCTGTCGGCGCTGGCCGAGCGCGGATTCCGCTTCTCGATGGACCACGTCTCCGACCTGCGCATGGAGCCGCGCGAGCTCGCCGAGCGCTCGTTCCGCTTCCTCAAGGTTCCGGCCAAGCTCCTGCTCAACAAGGCCTCGGGCGCGCAGAGCGACATCCACCCGGAAGACCTCGCCGACCTGCTCGCGCGCTCCGGCATCGATCTCATTGCCGAGCGCATCGAGAACGAGACGACCGTGCTCGACCTGCTCGACTACGACGTCCGCTTCGGCCAGGGCTTCCTGTTCTCGGCGCCGCGCCCGGTGCGGCCCGAGGCGCTCGGCTCCGCCGACACCGCCCGCGCCGAACTCGCCACGCCGGCGGCCTGACTTTCCCCCGGCGGCGATTGGTGCCATAGGTGCGCCCCCTTTTTGTCGAGGCTCACTTGCCGCCGCTTCTCCCGCATTTCTCCGAAATTGCCCCGAACTACGACGTGATTTTGAGCGACGTCTGGGGCGTCGTGCACAATGGCGTGCAGGCCTTTCCCGCCGCCTGCGACGCGCTGATGCGGGCGCGGGCGCGCGGTGCGGCCGTCATCTTCATCACCAATGCACCGCGGCCGAACGAGGCCGTCGGCCGCATGCTCGACCGCCTGCACGTGCCGCGCGAGACCTATGACGCGATGGCTTCGTCCGGCGACGTGACGCGCGCGGAGATCGCGGCGCGGCGCGGGCAGAGCCTCTGCCACATCGGGCCGGAGCGCGACCATTCGGTGTTCGCCGGCCTCGACGTGAAGTTCGAGACGCTCGAGCATGCGGACTATGTCGTATGTACCGGCCCGTACGACGACGAGGTCGAAGGCCCGGAGGATTACCGCGAACGGCTACAGACGATGCTCGCACGCAAGCTGTTCATGGTCTGCGGCAATCCGGACGTCGTGGTCGAGCGCGGCGACAAGCTCGTGTACTGCGCCGGCGCCATCGCCGACCTCTACCAGACCATGGGCGGGGAGGTGCTCTTCGCCGGCAAGCCGTACAAGCCGATCTACGACATGGCGCTCGATCTGGCGAAGAGGGCGCGCGGCAGCGACGCCGTGCCGGGCCGCGTACTGGCGATCGGCGATTCCGTGCGCACGGACCTCAAGGGCGCGCGCACGATGGGCGTCGATTTTCTGTTCATCACCTCCGGCATCCATGCCGAGGAGGTGGGCGGCCGCGACAATCCCGATGCGAAGGCGCTGGCGAGCGTGTTCGCCGCCGCCGGCGACAAGCCGAAAGCGGTGATGCGGCACCTGGTGTGGTGAGTCGCTGGAGCGCGGAGTCTCCCCGCTGTCATTACCGAGCTTGACCCGGCAATCCCGACAGCGAGGTACAGGGCCCGCCTAAGCGAGACCACCGAGACAAGCCCGGTGATGACAATCTCAAAATCTGGGGGTCAAGCCTTAAGCCGCCGGCAGCGTGACGCTCGGGAAGATCGCTTCGATCTTGGTGCGCAGCGTCTGCGCGTTGAACGGCTTGACGATATAGTTCGAGACGCCGGCCTTCTTGGCGGCGATGACGTTCTCGGTCTTCGACTCGGCCGTGACCATGATGAAGGGCAGGTTGGCGAGCGCGGGGTCGGCGCGGACCTCCTGCAACAGCTCGTAGCCGCTCATCGGCTCCATGTTCCAGTCGGAGATGACGAGGCCGTAGCGCTGCTTGCGCAGCTTCTCCAGCGCGGCGCTGCCGTCTGCGGCATCGTCGACGTTCTGGAAGCCAAGTTGCTTCAGGAGATTGCGAATGATGCGGATCATGGTGTTGTAGTCGTCCACCACGAGAACCGGCATCTGCAGATCGACGGCCATGGCCTCTTTGCCCCCCTAGGGCAGCCCGAATTGGCGGAACCTATCAATCGGGCTTGAATAACCCGTTAAACGGACTCTTAACGCCGCCTTTACCCTAAATCGCCCCTGTGTCCGCGGCTTGACGGGCGGACGACGGCGGGATTGAAGGAACGCCGCCTCAACCCAGCCGAACCCGATGACCTCGTCCCGACAGCCTTTCCATATCGTCCGCGGCGATAGCGCGGCGCTCGACCCCGGCGCGCTCGCCGGCTGCGTCGTTGCCATCGGCAATTTCGACGGCGTCCATCGCGGCCATCGTGCCGTGATCGCCGCCGCGCTGGCGCGCGCCCGGGCGCTTGGCCGGCCGGCGGCGGCGCTGACCTTCGACCCGCATCCGCGCACCTTCTTCTGGCCGGACCTGCCGGTCTTCAGGCTGTCGACCGAGCGCGACAAGATGCGCCTCCTCGCCGCCACGGGGCTCGACGGTGCGGTGATCCTGCGCTTCGACCGGGGGCTGGCGGCGACCACGGCGCAGGACTTCATCGGCCGGATCCTCGTCGGGCGCCTCGGCGTCGCGGGCGCGGCGATCGGCTTCGACTTCCACTTCGGCAAGGACCGGCAGGGCTCGCCCGCCTATCTGGCCGGGCAAGGCGCCGAGCACGGCTTCGCCGTCGACGTCGTGCCACCGCTTCAGGACGAGGGCCGGCCGGTGTCCTCCGGCGCGGTGCGCGAGGCGCTTGCCGCCGGCAAGGTGGTCGAGGCGGCCGAGCTCATCGGCGCGCCGTGGTTCGTGTCCGGTGAGGTCATTCACGGCGAGAAGCGCGGCCGCGATCTCGGCTTTCCGACCGCGAATGTCCGGCTCGACGCCTCATGCGGGCTCAAGCACGGCATCTACGCGGTGCGCGCTTCCGTCGACGGCCGCCTGATCGACGGCGTGGCGAGCTTCGGCCGCCGGCCGACCTTCGACAACGGCGCGCCGCTGCTCGAAACGTTCCTGTTCGACTTCTCGGGCGACCTCTACGGCAAGACGATCGACGTCGCATTCATCGGCTGGATCCGTGGCGAGGAGAAGTTCGCCTCGATCGACGCGCTCAAGCGCGCCATGGACGGCGACGCCGCCCGCGCCAGGGACACGCTCGCCCGCGCGCCGGGCGCGTTTCCGGCGCTGGGCGCGATTTGAGGCCGGAAACCGGCCTTTTCCCTGCTACTTCCCCCTGCTAAAAGCCCCGCCATGTCCAAGCCCGAACGCGATTATTCCGAGACCCTGT
>JBQCFB010000288.1:0-2568 GCA_051959715.1 Pseudolabrys sp. | reverse complement strand
GCGCGAAGCCCACGGAGGATCAATGACTGCCGCAGTTCAAGAAAAAGTCGCGCTGCCGGACATGAAGGTGTCGGTCCGGCAAGTGTTCGGGATCGACAGCGATCTGGAAGTCCCGGCCTTCTCGCAGCCGGACGAATACGTTCCCGAAGTCGACTCCGATTACCGTTTCGACCGTCCGACCACGCTCGCCATTCTCGCCGGCTTCGCCAAGAACCGCCGCGTGATGGTCACCGGCTATCACGGCACCGGCAAGTCGACGCACATCGAGCAGGTCGCCGCGCGCCTCAACTGGCCGTGCGTGCGCGTCAACCTCGACAGCCACATCAGCCGTATCGACCTGATCGGCAAGGACGCCATCGTCCTCAAGGAAGGCCAGCAGGTCACCGAATTCCGCGACGGCATTCTGCCGTGGGCGTTGCAGAACAACGTCGCCATCTGCTTTGACGAATACGACGCTGGCCGTCCGGACGTGATGTTCGTGATCCAGCGCGTGCTGGAAGCGTCGGGCCGCCTCACGCTCCTCGACCAGAACCGCGTGATCAAGCCGCATCCGGCGTTCCGCCTGTTCGCCACCGCCAACACGATCGGGCTCGGCGACACGTCGGGCCTCTATCACGGCACGCAGCAGATCAACCAGGGCCAGATGGACCGCTGGTCGATCGTGACGACGCTGAACTACCTGCCGCACGACAACGAAGTCGAGATCATCCTCGCCAAGGCGAAGCACTATCGCAACGACAAGGGCCGCGACATCGTCAGCAAGATGGTTCGCGTCGCCGATCTTACGCGCAACGCCTTCATGAACGGCGACCTGTCGACGGTGATGAGCCCGCGCACGGTGATCACCTGGGCGGAGAACGCCGAAATCTTCAACGACATCGGCTTCGCCTTCCGCCTCACCTTCCTCAACAAGTGCGACGAGCTCGAGCGGCCGATCGTCGCCGAGTTCTATCAGCGCTGCTTCGGCGTCGAACTGCCGGAGAGCTCTGTGAACGTCGCGCTGAGCTGACTTCACCTCTCCCCGCTTGCGGGGAGAGGTCGGCGAGCGAAGCGAGCCGGGTGAGGGGGCTTCGCAACTTGCGCCGACGAACATCGCAACAGCCCCTCACCCCGACCCTCTCCCCATAAGTACGGGCAGAGGGAGAAGAGCCAGATGGCCTCGAATATCAAAGGCAAGACGCCCGGCAAGGAATCGCCGACCGAGCCGTTCAAGCGCGCGGTGTCCGGCGCCATGCGGGCGCTCGCGCGCAAACCCGATCTTGAAGTCTCCTTCGCCGCCGAGCGTCCCGGCATGGTCGGCGGCAAGGCGCGCCTGCCCGAGCCGGCGCGGAAATTGACGAAGGCCGAGGCCGCGATCGTGCGCGGCCATGCCGACGCGATGGCGCTCAGGCTCGCCTGCCACGACCAGACCATCCATCGCCGCATGCAGCCCGCGGGCCAGCAGGCGCGCGCGGTGTTCGAGGCGGTCGAACAGGCGCGCGTCGAGGCGATCGGCTCGCGGCGCATGTCCGGCGTCGCCGGCAATCTCGCCGCCATGCTCGACGACCGCTATCACCGCGCCAAGTTCGACGACGTCACCGAGCGCTCGGAAGCCCCGATCGAGGAAGCCGTGTCGCTGATGGTGCGCGAACGCCTGACCGGCCTCGCGCCGCCGCCGGCGGCGAAGCGGCTGGTCGAACTGTGGCGTCCGCTGATCGAGGATCGTGCCGGCAAGGATCTCGACCGGCTCGAGGAATTGCTCGAGGACCAGCGCCAGTTCGGTGACGCGGTCCGCGACCTGCTCGACTCGCTTGAAATGGGCGAGGACCGCTCCTCCGACTCGGAGGAAGACGAAGAGCAGGGCGAAGAGGAAGAGAAGAAGCAGGACAAGGGCGAGGAGGGCGACGCCTCCGAATCCGACGAGATGCAGCGCTCGAGCATGGAGGACACGCAGGCCTCCGCCGAGGACATGCCCGATTCCGCCGCCGAGGCCGCCGAAGCCGCCACCGCCGAGATGTCCGACGACTCCGACATGGGCGACGCCGAGACGCCGGGCGAGCCGCAGCGGCCGCGCCACTTCGGCGACAACCAGCCCAAGGGTCCTGACTATCGCGCCTTCACCGTCAAGTTCGACGAGACGATCGCCGCCGAGGATCTGTGCGAGCCGGAAGAGCTCGACCGGCTGCGCACCTATCTCGACAAGCAGCTGTCCAATTTGCAGGGCGTCGTCGCGCGCCTCGCCAACCGACTCCAGCGCCGCCTGATGGCGCAGCAGAACCGCTCCTGGGAGTTCGATCTCGAGGAGGGCATGCTCGATCCGGCGCGGCTGTCGCGCGTCGTCATCGATCCCCTGCATCCGCTGTCGTTCAAGGCGGAAAAGGACATGCAGTTCCGCGACACGGTGGTGACGCTGCTGCTCGACAATTCCGGCTCGATGCGCGGGCGCCCGATCACCGTCGCCGCGACCTGCGCCGACATTCTCGCGCGCACGCTCGAGCGCTGCGGCGTCAAGGTCGAAATCCTCGGCTTCACGACGCGCGCGTGGAAGGGCGGGCAGTCGCGCGAGCACTGGCTCACCGCCGGCAAGCC
>JBQCFB010000287.1:0-4060 GCA_051959715.1 Pseudolabrys sp. | reverse complement strand
ATCCTCGGCAATCACGGCGTCGACGTGATGATCAGCGGCAAGCGTCCGGGCGACGATCCGAACGCCGGCCGCACCATCACGCTCTCGGCCAAGACCATCGTCGACACCACCGCGCCTTACGAACTCGTCTCGAAGATGCGCGCGAGCTTCTGGGTGGTCGCGCCGCTTCTTGCGCGCATGGGCGAGGCGAGAGTGTCGCTGCCCGGCGGCTGCGCCATCGGCACGCGGCCGGTCGATCTGCTCATCATGGCGCTGGAGGCGCTCGGCGCCGACATCGAGATCGAAGGCGGCTATGTCGTCGCGCGCGCGAAGAACGGCCTGCGCGGCGGCGAGATCAATTTCCAGAAGGTCACTGTCGGCGGCACGCACACCGCGATCATGGGCGCCGTGCTGGCGCGCGGCACGACCGTGATCGAGAACGCGGCGCGTGAGCCCGAAGTCGGCGATCTCGCCGACTGCCTCAACAAGATGGGCGCAAAGATTTCCGGCGCCGGCACGGCGCGCATCGTCATTGAGGGCGTCGCGCGTCTCTCCGGCGCGCGGCATGCGGTGCTGCCCGACCGCATCGAGACCGGCACCTACGCCATGGCCGTGGCGATGACCGGCGGCGACGTGCTGCTCCAGAACACGCGCCCCGAACTGCTTCAGTCCGCGCTCGACGTGCTGGCGCAGGCCGGCACGACCGTGACGCCGACCAACGAAGGCATCCGCATCGCGCGCAACGGCGCGGGCCTCAATCCCGTCGACGTCACCACCGCGCCGTTCCCCGGCTTCCCGACCGATCTCCAGGCGCAGCTCATGGCGCTGATGACGCGCGCCAAGGGCACATCGCGCATCACCGAGACGATCTTCGAGAACCGCTTCATGCACGTGCAGGAGCTGGCGCGTCTCGGCGCGCGCATCAGGCTCGACGGCGACACGGCCACCATTGACGGCGTCGACAAGCTCAAGGGCGCGCCGGTCATGGCGACCGACCTGCGCGCCTCGGTGTCGCTGGTCATTGCGGGCCTGGCCGCGGAAGGCGAGACCATCGTCAACCGCGTCTATCACCTCGACCGCGGCTTCGAGAAGCTGGAAGAGAAGCTCGGCGCCTGCGGCGCCGCCGTCTCCCGCATCAGCGATTGACCTTCCCACATTCGTCATCGCCGGGCTTGTCCCGGCCATCCACGTCTTGTTTCATGCAGCAAAGACGTGGATGCCCGGCACAAGGCCGGGCATGACGGTTTCTGAGGGAAACGCATGCCCACCATCAAGGTCATGAGCGCCGGCGCGGTGAAGACAATGGTCGCGGCGCTGGCGCCCGAGTTCGAGCGCGAGAGCGGCGTCACGGTCGACCTCAACTTCGGCACGGCGGGCGCGCTGCGCGAGCGGGTCAAGGGCGGCGAGACCGCCGACCTCGTCGTGCTCTCCGAATCCGCGATCGCCGAGCTCGCCAAGCTCGGCCATGTCGTGCCCGGCAGCGTCGCCAATCTCGGCCGCACCGTCACCGGCGTCATCATCCGCGAGGGCGCGCCGAAGCCGGATATCTCGACGCCGGACGCGTTCTGGCAGGCGCTGCGCAAGGCTCGCAGCGTCGCCTACACGGATCCGAAGGCCGGCGGCTCCGGCGGCATCATGTTCGCCGCGCTGCTCGACAAGCTTGGCCTCGCCGCGGAGATCAACGCCAAGGCCGTGCTCGGCAAGGGCGGGTTCGACGTCTCGCAGATCGTCGCCGACGGCCGGGCCGAGATCGGCACCACCTTCATCAGCGAGGCGCTGCCGGTGAAAGGCCTCACCGTGCTCGGCCCGCTGCCAGGCGACCTGCACAACACCAACACCTATACGGCCGCCGTCCACGCCCGCGCCGCAAACCCGGCCGGCGCCGCGGCTTTCCTGCGCACGCTCGTCGCGCCCGCGACACGCGCCCGCTGGACCGCGGCCGGCCTGGAGCCGGCGTTTCCGGGCTGACCGGCATCTTGCAGGCTGACAACCGCTTCCTAATTACCCGGCAACGGGAGCGCGACGGCCATGGATCAGCTTAAATTCGTCGTCCTCGATGACGAGGACCTTGCAGTCGTATCGACGCATTTGCAGGACGCGGTGGTGAAGGTCTCCGACGTCGTCTGGCGTCCGCAGGAGAAGCGCCTCGTCCTCGCCCTCAACCGCTTCGACTGGGAAAGCGCGCAGGGCGACCACCCCGCCTATCGCCGCCGCCGCGCCGCGCTCCGCTTCGAGCGGGTGCTCGGGTGCAAATGCCGCAACGTCAACCAAAACGGGAAAGATGCGGTGCTCAACCTCCTCGCGGTTGAGTTTGCGACCACAGAGGCGCCCTCCGGCGTGGTCACCCTGACCTTCTCGGGCGACGCGGTGCTGCGTCTCGACGTCGAATGCCTCGAGGCCGAGCTCGCCGACCTCGGCCCGAGCTGGACCACGTCGTCCTGCCCGATGCATCTCGATGCCGAGCCCGGTGCGCCGGCCGAGTCGACGCTGAGCCGCTCCTGACCTCAAAAATTGTTCCGGAAATCGGCCGGAAGCGGTTCCGCAACCTTGCAAGCGGCGCGGAGTAATGGCGTAGTCCCTGCGTTCACAAACAGGGGGTCCCCATGCGGAAATTTGTCATTGCGGCGGCGCTGCTTCTCGCCGGCGGCTTGCTGAGCGGCTCTCCCGCCAAGGCGGAAGTGGGCTGCCTCTGCGCGACCTGGAACAAGGCTGCGGTCTGCACCGATAACGTCCTGAGCTGCAACGCCAAGATGTCTGGCGTCTGCGTCGCTCCGTGCGACTACATGGCCCCGAAGAAGATGTCGAAGATGAAGGCCAAGAAGAAGAAAAAGGCCATGTGATCTACTCTCGACTGCGGTCGAGGCACCGAGGCTCCGCTCCGGCGGAGCCTTTTGTGTTTTGCGGCCTCGGCACCGAGGGTTGACGCTGGGCGGCGCTTCCCCCATTCACGTGCCGATGGCCGGGCGGTCCCGGCAGGAACCCCGTTCATGCCGCTCCGCCTCGACGCCCAGGCCCCTGATTTTGCCGGCCGATTCAGCGCCTTCCTCGACGCGAAGCGTGAGGCGTCGCCCGATGTCGAGGCGACCGTCCGCGCGATCATCGCCGATGTGGCGAGCCGGGGCGACGCCGCGCTCATCGACTACACACGCAAGTTCGACCGCATCGACCTGACCAAGACGGGCCTGCGCGTCAGCGTCGCCGAGATCGATGCGGCCGAGAAGGCTTGCGACCTGCAGGCGCTCGCTGCGCTCAAGCTCGCGCGCGACCGCATCGAGGCCTATCACCGCCGGCAATTGCCGAAGGACGACCGTTTCACCGACGCGCTCGGCGTCGAGCTCGGCTCGCGGTGGACCGCGGTCGAGGCGGCCGGTCTCTACGTGCCCGGCGGCACCGCGGCCTATCCGTCTTCGGTTCTGATGAACGCCGTGCCGGCCAAGGTGGCCGGCTGCCCGCGTCTCGTCATGGTCGTGCCCTCGCCGGACGGCAAGCTCGTGCCGCTGGTGCTGGCCGCGGCGAAGCTCGCTGGCGTCGACGAGGTCTATCGCGTCGGCGGCGCGCAGGCGGTGGCCGCGCTCGCCTACGGCACCGAGACGATCAGGCCGGTCGCCAAGATCGTCGGACCGGGCAATGCCTGGGTCGCGGCGGCCAAGCGCCTCGTCTTCGGCAAGGTCGGCATCGACATGGTCGCCGGTCCCTCCGAGGTGCTGATCCTCGCCGACAAGACCGCCAATCCCGACTGGATCGCGGCGGACCTTTTGGCGCAGGCCGAGCATGACGTCAGCGCGCAATCGATCCTGGTCACTGACGATGCAGCGCTTGCCGCCGCGGTGGAGAAGGCGGTCGAATCACAATTGAAGACGCTGCCCCGCGCCGATGTCGCCGCCGCGTCCTGGCGCGATTTCGGCGCCGTCATCATGGTCGCGAAACTCGGCGATGCGATTCCGCTGGTCGACCGGCTCGCGCCCGAACATCTCGAGATCGCCGCCGCCGATGCCGACGCGCTTGCGGGGCAGATCCGCAACGCCGGCGCCATCTTCATCGGCGCGCACACGCCCGAGGCCATTGGCGATTACGTCGCCGG
>JBQCFB010000286.1:0-2364 GCA_051959715.1 Pseudolabrys sp. | reverse complement strand
GGACAGTCCGGCGGCGACCCCCGACCACCACAGCGACACGAGGGGGCGCTCCATCTCCTCGTCGCCGAGCCGGCGCACCACCTCGTAGATGACGGGCGTGCGCGGCGTCGACATCTCCTCGACGTCTTCGACCTCGTGCTCACTGATGCCGCGCTTGCCGCCCGGCTTGGCGTCTCCGTGCGGCCGAGTTTGACGTTTGGTGGATCGCCCCATGAGGCCCTGAACGCGCCGGCTTGGAACCGGGTTCCGTCCGGGAATGGCTTGACAGGCAACCAAACGGTTGCATATAAGAGTCCATGAAGATCGACGCCATGGATGCGGTGTTCAGGGCGCTCGCCGATGTGAGCCGCCGCGAACTGCTCGACCGGCTGCGCGCCGAGAACGGGCAGACGCTCGGCCAGCTCTGTGCGCGGCTGGCCATGACGCGGCAGGCGGTCAGCAAGCACCTGGCGATCCTGGAGGAGGCGAACCTGGTCGCGACCGTGAAGAGGGGGCGCGAGAAGCTGCACTATCTCAATCCGGTGCCGATCCACGACATCGGCGAGCGCTGGATCTCGAAGTTCGAACGCTCACGCCTGCTGGCGCTGAGCGAATTGAAAAAGAACCTGGAGGCAGGAGAGGCGTGATGACCAAGCCGCAATTCGTCTATGTCACCTATATTCGCTCGACGCCGGAAAAAGTCTGGGCGGCGCTGACCGATCCCGCGACGATCCGGAAATTCTGGTTCAAGGTCACGGCGGAATCCGACTTCAGGCCGGGCTCGCCATGGGCGCTGCGGTTCGAGGACGGCCGGGTCGCCGACACCGGCGAGATCCTCGAGGCGGAGCCGCCGCGACGCCTCGTCATCCGCTGGCGCAACGAGTTCAGGCCCGAGCTCAAGGCGGAGGGCTGGTCGCGCTGCACGATGTCGATCGAGACCGCCGAGTACTATCCCGGCATGGGCGGAAGTGCGGTGAAACTGACCGTCGAGCACGCGCTCGAAGGCGAGGGCGGCCAATTCATCGAGGCGGTGTCGGGCGGCTGGCCGAAGGTGCTGTCGAACCTCAAATCGCTGCTCGAGACCGGCGACGTCACGTTCAAGGAGTAGCCGATGAGCAAGCCCGTCTTCGTCTATGTGACGTATATCGCGGCGCCGCCCGAGCGCATCTGGGAAGCGTTGACCAATCCCGACGTGAGCGAGAAGTTCTGGTTCGGCTACCGGGTTACGGCGGACGGCCAGGCCGGCGCGCGCATGACCGCGCTCAACCCGGCCGGCACGCAGGTGCACGACGATCCGATCATCGAGAGCGACCCGCCGCGCAGGCTCGTCTATGGCTGGAAGTCGCTCTACAAGGACCTGCCGGATGAGCGCCCCTCGCGCGTCACTTTCCTGCTCGAGCCGCTGAAGGATCAGACGCGGCTCACCGTGACGCATGACGACTTCGACGCCGGCAGCAAGATGTTCGAGATGATCTCGCGCGGCTGGCCGGCCGTGCTGTCGAGCCTCAAGAGCTTCCTCGAGACCGGCCGCGGCCTCGAGGCGACCTGGGGCGAGGAGGAGCGCAAGCGCGCAAGTGCGTCATGATCGATACGAGCAGGTTCAGGCCGGGGACGGTCTACGTCATCTATATCAGCGCGACGCCGGAAAAGGTCTGGCAGGCGCTGACCGACTCCGCCTTTACGGCGCAATACTTCTTCGGCTTCACCGTCGAGGTCGAGCCGAAGGTCGGCGGCGTGTACCGGCTCAGGACGCCGGACGGCAAGGTGCATGTCGAGGGCGAAGTGGTCGAGTGGCAGCCGCCGCGGCGCCTCGCATCGACATGGCGGGTCGAGGGCATGCCGGGCTTCGGCGACTTGCCGGATTGTCTGGTCAGCTACGACATCGAGGTGTCCGGCGAGGCCGTGAAACTGACGATGATGGAGTCGCACAGCTGGGACATTTCCGATGCGATCCTCGCCGGCGGGCGCGCCGGCTGGCCGGCCATCCTGTCGAGCCTCAAGAGCGTCGTCGAAACCGGCAAGGCCGTCGCCATGAAGATGGAAGGGCCGCCGCCGGGCATGGTCGAGGCCGTGCGCAAGGCGCTCGTCGAAAAGCCGTGGCTCACGGAGAGCGGCCGGCGCGGCTGATCGAACGCGCGGCGCATGCACGCGCCGCATGGTTAGCGAACGTTAAATCCGGCCGCGGTTCCCGCTAGGGTTTTGTCAACAGGTGGCGTCCTATACCTCTGTCGGGGACCGGACGCAGATGATCACGCTGACGGGCGCACTGCCTGGCAATGTCGACGAGAGCCAGCTCGAGGTGAAGCCGGTCGCGGTGACGCGCTGGACGGCGCGCCTCGTCGATCCGCTTGTCGAGCAGTCCTTCCTCGACAGCCGCTATTCCGA
>JBQCFB010000285.1:0-2159 GCA_051959715.1 Pseudolabrys sp. | reverse complement strand
CTGCACCGTCACTGCGCCCTGCACGCCTTGCGTGACCGGCAGGACGCGCGGCGCGACCTGGAACGTGCGCACCGGCTGTCGCGAGATCGCGGCGACGATGTTCGGCGCAATGCCCGGATTGACGGCGAAGCGCCGCCGCTGTTGTCCACCCTGCACGACGACGGTGCGATTGACGATCACGGTCTGGCGGATGATCACCGTCGTGCGGCGCGGCGGCAGCACGTAAGTGCGCACGCGCGGCGACGTCATGTAGCGCGGCGCCACGAATATCCACCACGACGGGTTGTCGTCATACTCGTAGATGACGTCGTCCGGCGGCGCCGGCGCCCAGCCGACATAGTCCCCGCCGCGGCGCCAGTCGACCCAGGCCGGCGCCCATTCATCGCCCGGCACCCAGAGCCAGCCCATGCGGCGATCGAGCACCCAGCGGCCGTAGTGATAGGCGACCCAGCCCCAGTCCTGCTCCTCGCCTTCCGAAATCCAGTACCAGCCCCAGTCGTCCGTATAGACCCAGTGTCCCTCGGTGTAGGGACGCCAGCCGGGCGGCCGGTCATAGGGCATCCACACCATGCCCCAGCGCGGATGGCGCACCCATTCGCCGTAGGGCTCGAGCGCGGATTCGAATTCCGCCGAGACCTGCGCCTGCGCCACCGTCGTCGTGCCGAGCACGACGGGGGCTGCGACGAAGGCTGTCGACACGGTGCAACTGGAGAGAAGAGCGAAAGCGAGCCGGCGCAGGCGTGGCGTGATGGACATGTCCCTCAACCCATTGGAATCGGCCGAATGGGTTCCATCATGCCACACATTGCGGCGGCCGCGGGGCCGCCTAAAGCGTGAGGACGCCGGCGTCCGTCTCGGTGCCAAAGGCCAGCATCTGGCCGGAATTGTCCCAGCCGAGCGCGGTGACGGCATTGCCGTCCGCCTGCCGCGCGGCGATCAGCGCGCCGTCGTCGATGCGCACCAGCCAGACTGTGCCGTCACCGTAACCGGTGGCGACGACGGGTTGCTTGGGGTGGGTGGCGACGATGGTGACGCGCGCCTCCGACGGCGCGAGCAGCTTCGGCTGCCGGCCCATCGGCCCGTCCTTGCCGTCGAACGGCCAGAGGATGAGCTGCTCGGAGCCGGAGGTGGCGAGGAAGGCGCCGTCGGCGGCCCATGCCAACGAACGCACGCGCGTCGAATAGCCCGACATGCGCATGTGCTTCTGGTCGGCGATGCGCCAGCCGTGCAGGGTCGGCTCCTGCATCATCGTCACCATGAAGCGGCCGTCGGGGCTCAGGCTGACGCCGAGATGCGAGCCCTTCCACTCGAAGAACTCGGGCTTGGCCGCGGCGTTTGGAAACCAGAACGACACGCCGTTGTAGTGCGCCACGGCGAGGCGGAAACCTTTGGGCGCGAATGCCAGCCCCGCAACGGTCGAAGGCGCTTCGAACGTGCGCTGCTCGCCCTTGCCGGTGATGACGTGCGCGATCTTGCCGGCCGACCATGCGACCGCGCGGTCGGGACCGAGCGCGACCTGGTCGATCCAGCGCTTCTTGTCGTCGGCGGCGAGCTCCGCGACCGCGCCCTGCGCGTCTGTCGCCATGAGCTTGCCGTCGTCGCCGCCGGTGACGATGCGCGCGCCGTCGGAGGCGCTGACAAGAATGCCGCCGCCATGCACGGCGACGCGCTTCTCGCTTTCGCCCGCGAAGAGCAGATGCTCCTCGCCGAGCACGAAGACCGGCGCGCGGTTGAGGAAATGCACTGCGACGACGGCGGAGTCGGTCGCGATCGTGCGGACGCGGTCGGCGAGCGAGGGAATTGCGGTGTCGGGCATGCTCATGCGGAGGGTCGTTACTCTTGCGAACGGAAGGGTCAAGAGGCTCGCTTTAACGAGCTATCCCGTCACCCTGAGGAGCGAGCGCGAAGCGCGAGCCTCGAAGGGCCTGGGCGCCCATTGAAGATCAGAGGTCCTTCGAGGCCCGCGCGTTCCGCGCGGGCACCTCAGGACGACGGGATAGGTCCTAAGCCACGCAGCTCGCGAAGCCCTCGCGGATCTTCTCTTCCGGCAATTCGCGGCCGATGAAGACGATGCGAGAGAGACGCTCCTCGCCGTCCTTCCACGGCCGCTGGTGATCGCCGTCCAGGATCATGTGCACGCCCTGGAAGACGAAGCGCTC
>JBQCFB010000284.1:0-7107 GCA_051959715.1 Pseudolabrys sp. | reverse complement strand
AAGGCGCCCTTCCCGCATCCCTGCAACCATGTCGCCGGCGTCTCGATCGGATCGAAGATCTACACGTTCGGCGGCTTCGTCGAGCAGAACCGGTGCCCGCATTCCAAGTGCTTCGTCTATGACACCACGACCGACGAATGGGCGCCGATCGCGCCGATCTCGCGGCCGCGCGGCGCAATTTCCGCCATCGAGCTCGGCGGTAAGATTCACCTGCTCGGCGGCCGCGACGTACGCTCGGTCGAATGGCACGAGGTCTACGACGCGGCGACCAACAAATATTCCGACCGCGCCGCCATGCGCGGCTCGACCGGCACGCAGCCTTTCGTCGGCCAGCGCGACCACATGGGCGTGGCGGTCGTCGACGGGAAGATCCACGCCATTGCCGGCCGCATGGACTCTTATGACTTCAACACCGGCCTGAACGCCGTCTACGACCCGCAGAGCGACTCGTGGTCGTTCCGCGCGCCGCTGCCGACGCCGCGCTCCGGCCCGTCCTGCGTCTATATCGGCGGCAAGATCGTCGTATTCGGCGGCGAAGCGACCGGCAAGGTGTTCGGCACCAACGAGATCTACGATCCGAAGACCGATGTCTGGGAAGCCGGAACGCCGATGCCGATCCCGCGCCACGGCCTGCACGGCGCCACCGTCGCCGTCATCGGCAACATGGTGCACGTGCCCGGCGGCGGCCCCGTCCCCGGCGGACAGGTGCAGGGCGCCTATCACGACGCCTTCACCTTCGACTGAGCCGGCGCGCAGCGAACATGAAAACGGCCGCCCTCGAGGCGGCCGTTTGTTCGTCGGGACTGGTGAGCGCGCCTATTCGGGACGCAGCGTCAGCGCCGCAACGCCGACCGCAAGATTGAGCCCCTGCTGCGCCTGGATCGAGACCGGCTGGAGCGTGATGGCGCGGTTCGATCCGCCGATCAGGGCATTGGCGCCGGCACCCGCACCGACGCTCGCTTCGGCGGTCGCGCCGGCATACTGGCCCGCAAGCGCGAACGGCGCGGTGCCACGCGTGGGCGCGGTGACGATCCAGAGCATCTGGCCGCGGCTGGTCGCGCCGATGTCGAGGCCGAACTTCTCGATCGAGCCGATATAGGGCTCCATGGTGCCGCCGCCCTCGGGAGTATAGATGCAGCGCAGCGCCTTCTTCGATGTGATGACGAGGCCGATGCCGCCCGACACGTCACAGGAGAGCGCGCCGAGGCGGACATTCTGCGCCAGCGCAGGACCTGGACTTGCGACAAGCGCGTACAACGTGGTTGCGGCAAGAAGGCTGATGGCGCGGCGCATGGCTTGCTCTCCGTCGGACATGATCCGTCGGAGAGTTCTACCAGAAAGCTGACGCCGAAGATTAATTTAGATCAAAATCAGGCCGCGCAGCGCGCCGGGATCTGAGCGGAGGCCGAGAGCGGGCTCGCCGCCGCTTCGCATCCCTCCATGACCGCCGCGGGCGGCGTCGGCTCCTTGCCCACGCGCGTGACGGTCTGGTCGAGGCGGCTGCCTTTATGCGTCCGGTCGACCCACTGCGTGGTCGCTCCGGCCGGCGCCGCCGGGCGGGCGCGGACCGCGAAGCCCCAGTCGAAATCCGAAGCGGCCGCGCCGATGGCGAGGCCGACAGCCAGACCGGACACTGTGAGGACCCACCCGCGCATCGTCGCTCCGACAGCCCGCCGCACCTGGCGAGCAGCACACAAACGAGCGCGCCCCCCACTCCGTTCCGCCCGCTCGCGAAACGGTGAAAGCTCAGCGCTGCGCCAGGACCTGGCTGGACGGGATAACGATGCGGCAGTGCAGGCCTTCGGGATCGAAGGCCAGGTCGACCTTGGCTTCGAGCGCGAGCGCAAGATTTCGCTCGATCACCATGCTGCCGAAGCCTTTTTTCCGGCGTACGCGCACCTTTGGCCCGAGTTCCTCGCGCCAATCGAGGGCGATGGCGTCACCTTCGTCGGACGGCGCCCGCTGCCAGAGGATCGAGACCTTGCCCTCCGGCACCGACAAGGCGCCGAACCGGGCCGCGTTGGCCGCAAGCTCGTGTAGGGCGAGGCCGAGGTTCTGCGCCGCTTCCGGCTTGAGGGCAACGGCCGGCCCGTCGATCGTGATCTGGTTGCGGTCGCGGTCGATATAGGCCGCGAGCTGCGAATGGACGAGCTCCTGGAGCGCCGCGCCGTACCAGCTCTCACGCACCAGAAGGTCGTGCGAGGCGGCAAGCGCCTGAAGCCTGGCGGCGAACTGCGTGAGGAACGCGTCGATCGAGCCGGCATGCCGCGCGGTCTGGCGTGCCATCGCCTGGATCACGGCCAGAAGGTTCTTGGACCGGTGCGTCAGCTCGCGCAGCAGGAGCCGCAGATGCGCCTCGCCCTCCTTGCGTTCGGTCACGTCGACGGTGGCGCCGCTCAGGCCGACGATCTCGCCGGTCTCGTTGCGCAAAGGCTCGACGTGCAAGTCGTGCCAGCGCGTACCCATGACGCCGTCGATCGCGACTTCGCCGCGCTTGGGCTGGCCGCTATCGAGCACCTCGCGCTTGAGTGCGGTCAGGGCAGCGCCGGCGCCACCGGGAAACACCTGCTCGTCGGTGCAGCCGATGATGTCGTCGATCGCGCGGCCGAGGATCGCGTTGCTCAGCGATGTGTAACGCAGCTCGCGATCCTGCGTATAGACGGTGACCTTGGAGCCGCGCAGCGCCGTCTCATAACGCCGCAGCCGCTCGTTGTCGGCGTGCAGGCGGGCGTTCTCGCGGCGCAGGCGCTCGAGCTCCGTCGCATCGTCGTTGTCGAAATTGGAATCCTGAGTCAATACGCTCACCGGCCGGACCGTCCTCTATCGGCGGAAGGCAACATCCGATGATCGACCGACGATCCGCGGCGTGCTCATTTTCCGTTGCCCGCGAATGGTTTAACGCCGCCGGTGCCGATTCCGTTGCACCCTCGCCCCTGGGGCCGGCGAACGCGCCTGCGGCGGCGCAAGACCGCCGCAGGTTTTCCGGTCGGATCAGCTTGCGCGGCGCTCGCGGCGGCGCGCATTCCGTTCGAAGAACAGCGCCTGGCTCAGCACCGCCGACACGGTCGCCGGCTGGAACGGCTTGGCGATGAGGAAGGCCGGCTCCGGCCGCTCGCCGGTCAGGAAGCGCTCCGGATAGGCCGTGATGAAGATCACCGGCACCTCGAAGGTCCGCAGCATCTCGTTGACCGCATCGAGGCCCGACGAGCCGTCGGCGAGCTGGATGTCGGCGAGAATGATGCCGGGCCGCTTCTGCTTGGCCAGCGCCACCGCCTCGCTGTGCGTGCGGGCGACGCCGAGCACGCGATGGCCGAGGCTTTCGACCAGGCCTTCGAGATCGAGCGCGATGAAGGTCTCGTCCTCGATGATGAGCACGTCGGTCGCGATCTCGGCGGCGAGCTCGCGGCCGGACTCCTCGACCAGGTCACGCAGCGTCGGCACGTCGACATCCAGCACCTTGGCGGCATCGTCTTCCGACAGGCCCTCGAGTGCGATCAGAAGGAAGGCCTGCCGCGGCTTCGGCGGGATCTGGGCGAGATGCCGCTCGACCGGCTGGTTGGCGTCCGGAGCGGCCGGACGGCCGTTCAGCGCCACCGAATTCCAGATTTTCGTGAACAGCTTGTACAGGGCGATCCGGGTTGAAGCCCCGTCCTCCAGCACCTTCGGGTCCTGAATGACCGCCTCCAGGGTCGCCGCGACATAGGCGTCGCCGGACGACTGGCTGCCCGATAGCGCGCGGGCATAGCGGCGGAGATATGGAAGATGCTGCGCAACTGCTTGAGATGACGGCAAAAATCCCTCCCGAAACCTGACGGGCAAAGCGGGGCCGCGATCAGCCCCTTCCCCCCGAGACATAACCCTATCTGCCCAACAACGTGACCGTCCCCAAAAAGTTCCTTCCGCTTCCGGAACCATATGGCATGTCATGGGTTTTGAAAGCACACGTCAGGGGGGCACCGGATGTCGAATTGGTGCGGCCGGGGTGAGAACCAATGAACGAGCGCAAGCCCGTGGGACAAGAGAACGCGATGGAAGCCGCGGCGACCCGAAAGAAGACTCCGAACAAGCCCGCCAAGCTCGGCCGGGACGTTCAGGCGCGGCTCGGGCAGCAATTGCGGGCCATGTACGACGAAGTGTTGAACCAGGGCGTACCTGACCGGTTCAACGACCTTCTCAACCGCCTCGACAACAATGGCAGCAAGGACGGGCAGTAATGGCAATGGACGAATCAGTCCGCAAAGCCATCCTCGGCGCAGTGCCGAGCCTGCGCGCCTTTGCGATTTCGTTGTGCGGCAATGTCGACCGCGCCGACGATCTCGTCCAGGAGACGCTGCTGCGCGCCCTTGCGAACATCGACTCGTTCCAGCCCGGCACGAACATGTCGGCCTGGCTGTTCACGATCCTGCGCAACCATTTCCGCTCTGAATATCGCAAGCGCCGACGCGAGGTCGAGGACAGCGACGGCCACTATGCCGAGACGCTGAAGTCGCAGCCCGAGCAGTACGGGCAGGTCGAGTACCGTGAATTCCGCGAGGCGCTCAATCAATTGCCGCAGGACCAGCGCGAAGCGCTCATCCTGGTCGGCGCCTCGGGCTTCTCCTACGAGGAAGCCGCAAACATCTGCGGTTGCGCCGTCGGCACCATCAAGTCGCGCGTCAACCGCGCCCGCACCCGCCTCGCCGAGCTGATGCACGTCAACAGCGCCGAGGACTTCGGGCCGGACGAGACGGTCCGCGCCGTGCTCGCCAGCGGCGAGTAGCTCTCTCTTTCGACCGGACAATGATCGAAAACTGGAAAAGGGCGAGCCGGCGGCTCGCCCGTTCCGCTTGTGCGGCCACGCCGCTTAGCGCTCGATGACCTTGATCACCTTGCGCGTGCGCGGCTCGACGATGACGCGCTCATGGTTGACGACCGCATAACGATACGTCTTGTACTTCGGGATCTCGTGCAGCACGACGGTGTCGGGCAGAACGGTGCCAACGCGGACGTGCTCGACCTCGCGGATCTCGACCGAGGGCGCGTCCTCGCGCTCGACATAGGTCACGACCGGCGGCGGCAGCGACGCATCTTCGGCCGCGCCGACAGTGCCGCCGACCGCGGCGCCGACAGCAGCACCGACCGGCCCGCCGACCACGCCGCCGACGATCGCGCCGCTCGCCGCACCACCCACGGTGTTCTGGGCATTCGCCGCCACCGGCACCAGGGCCGTCGCGGCAAGAACTGCAATCGCAAATTGAAGTTTCATCTGAGCCTCCTATCGTTGATGTCCGATAGCCGACTAACGCAAGTCCCGAATGCGCGTTCCCGGCAGGACGAGGCCGCCGATTCTTGCATTTCATGAAAAAAGGCAGGCCGCGAGGCCTGCCCTTTCCCGTCGCAAATTGGATTTCAGCGTCAGTCGCAGATACGGCGACGGACGGTCACGCGATGGCCGTGGTGCCAGCGGGTCGTCACCACCGTCCGGCAGCTGGCGTAGTCTCGACGCCAGTGATGACGATGACGCCAGCCGTCACGCTCGCCGACATAGACACCGGCCGGGCCGGCGCCGACGACGACGCCCTGAGCCTGCGCGGCGCCACCCGAAGCGAACGAGCCAATAGCGGCAGCCGCGGCGACCGCGGCAGCGAGAACGATCCTTTTCATGTGTTACCTCCTGATCTGCACGAATGGATCAGGACGAGAACGCCGGTCCCTCACGCGGCGTTCCGATGGGAATTTGCAAAAATATCACAGCCTGCTGATCGAACTTTTCGATGACTGCAATTTTCCGCTGCGGGCCTCAGGCCTGGAGGACGCCGGCAGCGACAGCAATGGCGGCGCCCAGCACGAACAGCAGCAGGGGGTTGAGCTTGGGCCGCCAGATGAGAAGCCCGGCGGCGCCGAAGGCCAGCGCATAGGACAGCGCGCCGCCGCCGCTCAGGCCCAGGATGGACAGGGCGCCGGCGAGGATGAGGCCGATGCCGACCGGGGCGAGCCCCTGCTCGAGCGCGCTGTGCCAGCGCTTGCCGCGATGCCGATTCCAGACCGCCGCGACGCCGTAGCACAGCAGCGAGGACGGTACGAAAAGCGCGAAGGTCGCGACCAGCGCGCCGACGAGGCCGCCGACATGCCAGCCGATCAGGGTCGTCAGCATCGATCCCGGACCGGGCGCTGCACGCGAGATCGCGAACATCTCGATGAACTCGCGCGAGGTCACCCAGTGGTGCACGTCGACGGCCTGATGCTGGATGCCTGCCAGGATGCTGGGCCCGCCGCCGATCGACACCAGCGAGAACGGCACGAACACGGCGAGGAGCGCGAGCGGTCCGTCATCGCGCATCGGCGGCGCCTCCGAACCAGGCGGCGGCGACCGACAAGGGTCCGACGACCGCCACGACCAGCAGGAAGGGCAGATGCAGAAGCGCGACCCCGGCGAAGGTCGCCACCATCGCTACCGCGCCGGCCGGCCGGCGCGAGACGCGGCGGACGCCGCGGAAGGCCACGACGAGCAGGAGGCCGATCGCAGCCGCGGCGATGCCGTCCATCGCCTCGGTCGAATACGGCAACTGCTTGAGCACGCCATAGACGGCGGCGAGCGCCAATACGGCGACGAACGGTCCCGACAACAGGCCGAGGAATGCTGCGACCGACCCGACCGGCCCGCGCAGGCGCTGGCCGATATAGACGGCGAGATTGGTGATGTTGGTGCCGGGCAGCATCTGCCCGAGCGCCATGCCGGACATGAAGTCGTCCTCGCCGATCCAGCGGCGCTTCACGACGACCTCCCGATACACCCAGCCGGTCAGCCCGCCGCCGAAGCTGAGCAGGCCGATGCGCAGGAAGAGCAGGAAGATGGCTGTCACGCCCGGCGGCGGCGGCGCGGAGCTTTCGGGAGATGGCACGGTCACGGACATCCGGTCGATGGACGACGCGACACTGCGTCGGCCGCGCGCATCTTGGCAAATCGACACGTGAGTCGCTCTGCATGGCCGCCTTGCACGCGCATTGACGCGGTCGCGGTGCCAAAGCAGGCTGCGCCTCCCCTCCTTCACCGAAGCCACGCCGATGCTCAACACCCAGGTCTGTCTCGCCTCGCGCCCGAATGGCATTCCGCAGGCGGAGAATTTC
>JBQCFB010000283.1:0-6453 GCA_051959715.1 Pseudolabrys sp. | reverse complement strand
GCCGGCCGACCACGCTCGACAGCTCTCGCACGAGCCGGTCCGAGACCTGCCCGGTGACCGGCATACCGCGGGCGCGCTCGAAGCGCTCGATCGCCGCGCGCGTGTCAGGATCGAAATTGCCAGTCGGATTGACCGGGCCATAGGCGAAATCGTTGAGCGCGCGCTGCACCGCGAGTACCCGGTTGGACGGCGCTATCAGCGCGGCGATCGGATCGTTCTTGCGCACCGGCGCGGCCCCGCGCTTCGGCGCCGCTGCAACGACAGCGTTGAGCAGGGCGTCGCTGGCCTCAGCGTTTACACGGGTGCCGGTCACCTGGAGAAAGTCCCGCACGGCGGCGTCGGTGCGCGCGCCCCAGACGCCGTCGACGACGCCGTCATAATAGCCGCGGCGATTGAGCTCACGCTGGATGTTGGAGACGAGCTGCGCGCGCGCCTGGTCGGTCATCGCGGGAGCGGGCGCTGACTGCGCCGCCGGCGCAGGCGTCGGCAACGGCGTCGCCTCCGGGGCCGGCATCAGCACGGTCGGCCGCGGCGGCGCGATCGGCACCTGATGCGTGTGCGGGCGCGCGGCAAAGATCGGCGCCGGATGCGGTCCCTTCTGCAGGAACAGCGCGTTGGTGAAAATCCACCCCGTCGCCACCGTGCCCATGAGAAGAGCGACGAATTCGCGCGGACGGCGCGCGATCAATACGCCCGTTCTGGCCAGACGGCCGGACGAGACGGCTTGCGCGCGGGTTGCGGGATTACGCACTTTTCTTGACCGGGGCATGAACGTCTGGATGGGCCGTGGCGGCGAGTTGATGGGCGCGCTCGGTAACGAGCTTGATCGGATCGGCGGCGCGATGTCCGCCTTCGCAATCGAGCGGCAGCTTCACCGTCACGCGCGTTCCCTTGCCGAGGCGGCTTGCGATGTCAACCTCGCCATCATGCAGACGCACGAGACCCTTCACGATCGACAGGCCGAGCCCGGTGCCGTCATGACGACGGTCGTACGAGGCGCGCGCTTGGAAGAAGGCTTCGCCGATGCGCGGCAGATCGTCCTCGCCGATTCCGACGCCGGTATCCTCGACGACGAGCGCAAGCTTGGCGCCCTCGCATTGCGCGCTGACCGTGACGCGGCCGTCGCGCGGCGTGAATTTCACCGCATTGGAGATGAGATTGATCAAGATCTGGTTGAACGCCCGCCGATCGGCAACGACTTCGGGCAGGTCCAGCGCTATGCGCGTCTTGATCTCGACGCCGGCCTCGCGCGCCTTCAGCGCCAGCAGGTCGCAGCAGCTCACGATCGCGGTGCCCGGCGCGAACGGCTCCGGCGTGATCTCGAAATTGCCGGTCTCCATCTTCGACATGTCGAGGATGCCGTTGACCACGGACAAGAGATGTCGGCCGGAATCGTTGATGAGCTTGGCGTATTCGAGCTTGCGCGACGGATCGAGAACCAGCGACTCGTTGGTCAGCATCTCGGAAAAGCCGATGATGGCGTTGAGCGGCGTGCGCAGCTCGTGGCTCATCGTCGCCAGGAAGCGGCTCTTGGCCGCATTGGCGCGCTCCTGCTCGGCGCGTGCGATCTCGATGGCGCGTTCGTTGGTCTTGCGCTCGCTGACGTCGCGCAGGACGGCGACGACCTCGCGATGCGCCGAAACCTCGTCACCGACCGGGTCGAGCGGTTGGCAGCGCATCTCCACCCAGACGAACTGGACGGCACGTTCGCCGTCCCGGCGGATGCGGAATTCGACCGAACGCGCCTCGCCA
Organism: Pseudolabrys sp.; assembly: GCA_051959715.1. Taxonomy (GTDB): domain Bacteria; phylum Pseudomonadota; class Alphaproteobacteria; order Rhizobiales; family Xanthobacteraceae; genus Pseudolabrys. The sequence goes on along the minus strand of JBQCFB010000283.1, from coordinate 4,701 downwards.
CGCGCGGCGGCGTCGGCCAGTGCTGTGAGATAGGCCGGACGATCCGCGACATGGACGCGATCGAACAGGCCATGGCCCGAAAGGTCGCTGGCCCGCGCGCCGAACAGCGTCTCCGCGGCCGGCGACACGAACAGCACCGCGCCGTTGTCGCCATGGCGCGTGATGACGTCCGTCATATTGCGCGCCAGCAGGCGGTAGCGGTCTTCCTCGGCATAGAGCAGCCAGAAGCTGGTTCGCGCGAGCGACTCCGCCCCCAGCGCGATGCCGGTGGCATAGAGAGCGGCGGAAATGATGCCGAGCGCGGCGAGCGCGCCGTTGCTGCCGGCGATGAGCGCCGGAGGCGGCAGAACCTCGGCGATGGTCAGCGTCAAAAGGAGACCAGCCGCGGCAAGCGCGAAACTCGACGCCAGCGCGACAACGCGGCGTGACGCCGACAACGCCGCCTCGAGCGGCACGACGACGAGCCAGATCGCGGCGAACGAGGCGATGCCCCCGGTGCACCAGGCGACGACGGCGACGAGGCCGGTCAGCGACAGCGACGACAATACGTGCGCGCTTTCATAGCGGCCGGTCCGCGACAGGAAATAGGCGGTGAGGATCGGCGCCACCAGCCAGGCGAAGACGAAGGCTTCGAGCAGGCTCGGGACGCCGCTGAAGGCGATATAGACGGGGAAACTCGCCAGCGCGGCAAAGCTGCCGATCAGGCGCGGAGCAATGAACGAGCGATGGCGCGCGGCGGTCAGCGCATCGGTCTGCGCCGCCGGATGCACCAACGCATCGACATAGTTCCACACTGGCGTGAGGAAGCTCACGGTCCCTGTCCCACGTCCTTTGAGTAAGACGCGCCCCTTATTGCTGCGAAAAGCTTAGGAGCGGCCCATTAAGCGAACGCTAAAAGTCGAACGGTTTTGCCCGTTCTCCTTGCAATGCATCGGCGTTCGCGCGGGATTCGGGCGCGTATCCGCAGCCATGGTGAACGGTGTCTTGCTCGACGCGGTCCCGGTTACCTTGCGCTAACCATGCTCGCGTCCGAACCGGAGCAAATGCAGAGCCGGCGGTATTTAAAATTTGAGACAAACTCGATCATGTCGAATTGTCTGAAAATTCGCGGCGACTTTGAGCCAAATCGTCTCGTCGAGGCCAACGACAGCTTCAAGCCTCTCTGCTAGGTTTCGTCCCAAGGCGGGGGGATAAATCCGCCGGGGATAGATGGGTGGGTCATGTTCTTCCTGTTGCGAATGGCGTTCTGGCTGGGCGTCGTCTGCCTGCTCTTGCCGGGCGGCGGCGAGAAGTCGCCGGATGCAAAGATCAACGCCAATGAGGCGATGACGGTCGCGAGCGCCGCGGTATCCGATGCGCGCGGCTTCTGTGAGCGTCAGCCGGACGCCTGCGTCACCGGCGGCAAGGTCGCCGTTGCCCTCGGCCAGCGCGTCGAGGCCGGAGCCCGCACCCTTTACCAGTTCATCAGCGAGCGGCTGTCGTCGGACAAATCTGCGGACGCCGATAAGATCGCGCAGGCCGACAGGCCGGCCGCGAAGGTCGTGGCGGTGTCCGAGCAGACCCGCGGCACGCTGACCCGCAGCGACATGCAGCCGGCCTGGCACGCTCCGGTGCCGCTGCCGCCCAAGCGCGCGCGCCCGGCAGTCTAGGCGGGGCAAGGTCCGAGATTTCTGGCCATCCGGGGCCCGGACCCTATATATCGGCCAATGGCGGGCGGAGCCCGCCGCAGACTGATGGCCGAATGACCGGAATCGACGAGATCATCGACAACTTCGCCCTGCTGGACCAGTGGGACGACCGCTACCGCTACGTCATCGAGCTCGGCCGCACCTTGCCGCCCCTCGCCGACGAGGCGCACAACGAAGCGAACAAGGTGCGCGGGTGTACCAGCCAGGTGTGGCTCGTGACCCACGTAAAGCCCGACGGCGCCGGCGGCCCGGTGCTGACTTTCGAGGGCGACAGCGACGCCCACATCGTGCGCGGACTGGTGGCGATCCTGTTCGCGGTCTATTCGGGCAAATCGGCGCGCGAGATCGTCGACACCGACGCGATCGCCATCTTCGACCAGCTCGGCCTGCGCGAGAACCTGACGCCGCAGCGTTCGAACGGACTGCGCTCCATGGTCGAGCGCATCCGCGCCGACGCCGATGCGGCGCTGGCCGCCGCCTGAGCCTCAGCCCACGCTGAATTCAGCGCCGTCATCGAGCCAGGTCCGGATCGCCGCGCGGGCCGGCCCCTTGGCTCGCGGCGCATAACCGTAGTGGCGGGCAAGCCGGTCCAGTGCGAGCCGCAGCACGATCTTGGCCGAGCGCGACGGCCATTGCCGCTCGCGCTCGACGTCCTCGAGGCCCTTGAGGAAGCAGCAGACGTCGAGAAGCAGGCCCGAAAATTCCGGCCCGGCCGCGTCGAGAGCCTTGTGCACACGCCGCCGCGCATCGGTCATGGTCTCGGTCGGATACCTGCCGCCAGCGCCGGTGCCCGACATCGGGCTCGACCAGTTCATGCCGGTGTGCGGCATCAGGTCGGCAATCGTGAAATCGCGCCGCAGGCGCTCTCCGGCCTGCAATTGATGGGGCTCGATCAGCCCGCCGCCGTCGCGCGCCCGGCGCCGCGCCAGCCAGACCAGCGGACTTTCGAGTTCATCGGTCGTCACCTCGGCCCGGCCAATCGCGGTCTCGACCTGCCGGCGCCCGAGGGCGAGATGAACGCCGCGAAACCGGTCTATTTCCGGATGGCGCGCCTCGGGCGCGTGCACGCGGCGCCGCCGCTTGCAAGAAGAGATCGCGATCGACTTGGCGGCCTTCGACATTCCTCGTCACCCTCCTGCCTTGCACGCTGGAGAGTATAATAGTCCTAGGATGAATGTCAAAGTATTTCTAGACCGAGTTCCTAACTCGGTCAGCGGCCCCCGCGGCGCCGGCGCTGTTGCCCGAGCCCCATCTGCTTGGCCAACTCGGAGCGAGCCGCCGCATAGCTCGGCGCCACCATCGGATAGTCCGGCGGCAGGCTCCACTTCTCGCGGTACTGCTCCGGCGTCATGTTGTACTGGGTGCGCAGGTGCCGCTTGAGCGACTTGAACTTCTTCCCGTCCTCGAGGCAGACGATGTATTCCGGCGTCACGGAGCGCTTCAGGGAAATCGCCGGCTTCGGAGTTTCCACCGCGGCGTCCACGGCGCCGTTCGATACGCGGCTGAGCGCCCCGTGCACCTGGGCGATGAGCGCGGGAATGTCGCCGGCCGGCACAGTGTTGTTGCTCACGTAGGCGGACACGATCTCGGCCGTCAGCGCGATGTAATCCGGCCTGCCCACGCCATCACCGTCGATCATCACCGCCCCCGAATTGCCGCTCGATCGCCGTCAGGCCAACCCATCGCATGCGCGCAGGCCCCGGCAGCGAACGAGCCAATATTTAAAGAATACTAATGAGCGGCAGCCCCGGCAAGATAAAACCTTGCCGGGGGTGACACTACACTTGAACTATGCTGCGGACGACTTTCGGAAAGCGGCCGTGCACTCAGCTGGTCTGCTCGAGATGCGCGCGCAATTCGTGTATCGAGGCGAAGCGGAGCGTCCCTTGCGGCAATTCGGCCTCGATCGAGCCGTCGACATACAGCGTGTAGCTCATGCCGTCGACGACGCCCGACTTGAGGATGGCGACGGCGCGAGGCTTCGGTTCTTCCTCGACCGGCGCGGGTTCGACATGAGCGGCTTCCGCCGGAGGGGCCTCTTCGGCCGCCGGCTCGGCCGGTCGCTGTTCTTCCTGATCTGCCGCTGAGGTCTTCGTCTCCGCATCAGCGCGGCCGAACATCTTGTTCTCCGGCGGCCACATGGAATCGAAGATCGACGGCCGCTCGTCCTTCGCGGGCGTGGGCGTCGCACGACTCCGCATCCATGACGGCAACCCGCGCGACGGCTCGGTCTGCGCTTGCGCCTCGGCCGCCTGCGGCGGCGACAGCGACACGTCCTCTTCAACCTCGACCGGTTCGTCCGGATTGCGCAGCATTGGCGCCGGCTCCGCCGGCATCGGGAACGGCGGCGGTGTCGCGGGCCCGCGCGGCTCGAACGGATGCGGCTCCGACGCCACGCCGGCCGTCATCGGCTCGAACGTCTCATGCGCGTGGGCCTGCGGGACCATGACCGGTTGCGCGAGCGCTTCGTTGAGGCGCTGCACCTGGCCCGCCACCGCGCCGAGCGCGATGACGATCAGCCCGCCGGTTGCGACCGTCGCGCCTGCCATGATCAGCGTATTGCCGAAGCTGAATTCCTGGACCGGGATGCCGAACCCGACCACGGCGATGCCGAAAATCAGCATCAGCGCGCCCACAATCGTCAGAACCGTCGATGTCCGCACGGCACCCTCCTCGTCCGGCGCCTGTCCCCACGGCGCCTCAAAACAGCTAAGGTATTCAAATCACGCGCAATTCTTGCCAATTCAGCACGCAACTGCAACCGGTGATCCCAGATTACCACGCAGGACCTTCATAGCTTGTTAAGCCTGAGCGGCGCGACGTCGACCAGGCATGGGGGCCTAGCCGCTCCCCAGATCGCCCATCAGCCTCGCGGAACCCGCCGGTTGCCGCCGGCGCGCGCAGAGCCTAATTAGATTTCCATCACGGGAACTCTGACCGGACGGCGGGGTTCAACGCGATAGGGGTTTTTCAAACAGAGTTTGCCGCGAGGAGGAGCTGATGTCGTTCAAGC
>JBQCFB010000282.1:0-4586 GCA_051959715.1 Pseudolabrys sp. | reverse complement strand
GTGCCTTCGCCGGGCTCCTGCGAATAGCACCAGTTGATGCGCGTGTCGTAGAACGTCTTGATGAAGCCGGCGGGCAGGTGGATGTACGGATGCCAGTCGGAGGGGCCGGCCTCCAGCACGCAGATCGTGGTGCCCTGGTCTTCGCTCAGCCGGTTGGCGAGCACGCTGCCGGCGGAGCCGGCGCCGATAATCACGTAATCGAACGTATCCATTCCCGTCCCGCGCGGCCGCAAACAAACGGCCGCAGCGAGCATGCCCGCCGCGGCCGCCTTCGTCTATGCGCAGTGCATCACTCGCCGAACCGCGCGGGCAGGTGGTCGCTCGCCGCGAGGTTCGAGAACTTGGTGATCGAGCCGTCGAACTGGAGCTCGACCGTGCCGGTCGGTCCGTGGCGCTGCTTGGCGATGATCACTTCGGCCTTGCCGGCGACCTTGTCGGCGTCGGCGAGCCATTGCGCGAACTTCTCGCGGTCGCTTTCGAGCGGCTTGCGCATGACGTGGTAGTACTCCTCGCGGTAGACGAAGAGCACCACGTCGGCGTCCTGCTCGATCGAGCCCGATTCACGCAGGTCCGAGAGCTGCGGATGCTTGTCGTCGCGGCTTTCCACCTGACGCGAGAGCTGCGACAGCGCGATGACCGGCGTGTTGAGCTCCTTGGCCAGCGCCTTGAGCTTGGTCGTGATTTCGGTGATTTCCTGCACGCGGTTCTCGCTCGAGCGCTTGGTCGAGCCGGACAGCAGCTGGAGGTAGTCGATGACGATCAGGTCGAGGCCGCGCTGGCGCTTGAGGCGCCGCGCACGGGCGGCGAGCTGGGCGACCGAAATGCCGCCGGTCTCGTCGACGAAGAGCGGCAGGTGCTGCAGCTCGACCGAGTAGTCCTTGATCTTCTCGAACTGGTTTTCGCTGATGTTGCCGCGGCGGATCTGGTTCGACGGGATTTCCGTCTGTTCCGAGATGATGCGCGTGGCGAGCTGTTCGGCAGACATTTCCAGCGAGAAGAAGCCGACGATGCCGCCATTGACCGTGGTCTGGTGGCCGTCGGCCTTGACCTCGCCGGCCCACGCCTTGGCGACGTTGTAGGCGAGGTTGGTGGCGAGCGATGTCTTGCCCATGCCCGGGCGGCCGGCGAGCACGATCAGGTCGGACGATTGCAAGCCGCCCATCATGCGGTCGAGATCGTCGAGGCCGGTGGCGATGCCGGAGAGCTTTCCGTCGCGCTGGAAGGCGTGCGCCGCCATGTCGATGGCGGTGGTGAGCGCATTGGCGAAGCGCTGGAAGCCGCCGTCATAGCGGCCGGACTCGGCCAGATCGTAAAGCCGCCGCTCGGCGTCCTCGATCTGGTGCTTGGGCGAGAAGTCGACCGGCGCGTCATAGGCGACATTGACCATGTCCTCGCCGACCGTGATCAGCGAGCGGCGGATGTGCAGGTCGTAGACCGTGCGGCCGTAGTCTTCCGAGTTGATGATCGTGGTCGCCTCGGCGGCGAGCCGGGCGAGATACTGGCTGACGGTCAGGCCGCCAATGTCGACCGAGGCGTCGAGGAAGGTCTTGAGCGTGACCGGCGTCGCGATCTTGCCGGCGCGGATCAGGTCGCGCGAAATCTGGAAGATGGCGCGGTGGATCGGCTCGAAGAAATGTTCCGGCTCGAGGAAATCCGAGACGCGGTAGAGCGCTTCGTTATTGACGAGGATCGCGCCGAGCAGGGCCTGTTCCGCCTCGATATTGTGCGGGGCGGAACGATAGGCTGGCGAGGCGGCCTCGACCGGCTTGCGGGCGACTGATTCGATGGGAGCCATGGGAATTGCTTGCGGGCCTTCACGGCAAAATGGTGGTCATTCGATACGGCGCGTGAACACGCGATCGACTGAACGCGGCGGCTACTGAAAGATGGTCCGTCGTGACGCGAGCGCCCGGCGGAGGCGTTAACAACTAGTGCCCGCCGGCGGCGTCCGCCATTGCATAAGCGGGTTCGCGAGTCTTTTCCACGCAAGTCACCGGGCTGGGAAAGAGCGCGCTTGACGGCGACGTGCGCGCGCAACAGGGCGCGTGTGCGAGTGCTTGAGATGATTGTGAGGATCGGGTCGTAACTCCTTGTGTCCCCGGGCTTGTCCCGGGGACTCCCGATAAGGGAGACGCCGTGCCTCCCTCAGCGAGATGGCCGGGACATAAGGGCGTTCACGCCCGTCTTCGACGGGCTATGTCCGGCCATGACGCCTGACAGTGAACTCCAACACGAGTAGACAGAATTACTCGCCGGCCAGCCGCAGCGGGGCCTGGCTGCGGCCCTCGATGGCGCGCAGGCGCTGCTCCTCGCGGCCGATGTAATCGCGTGTCATCGGCGTGACTTGCTGGCGCTTGGTGATCTGGATCTGGAAGTTCATCATGTTCTGCTTGCGGAACGACATTTCCGACGCCGCCAGGTAGAACTCCCACATCCGCACGAAACGCCGGTCGTAGATGCGTTCCACGTCCTCGCGATGGGCGAGGAACCGCTCGCGCCAGGCCTTCAGCGTCTCGGCATAGTGCAGGCGCAGGATCTCGATGTCGGTGACGAGCAGGCCGGCCTTCTCGATCTGCGGCACCACCTCGGACAGGGCAGGGATATAGCCGCCGGGGAAGATGTACTTGGCGACCCAGGGATTGGTGATGCCGGGGCCTTCCGAGCGGCAGATGGAGTGCAGCACCATCACGCCGTCGTCGGCGAGCAGCTCGGCCGCCTTGCGGAAGAATTCGGGATAGTGGCCGACGCCGACGTGCTCGAACATGCCGACCGAGACGATGCGGTCGAACGGCCCCTTGAGATCGCGGTAGTCCTTCAGTTTGAAGCGGGCGTGCTCGGCGAGGCCCTTCTCGGCGGCGCGGGAGTTGGCAATCCCGTGCTGCTCCTGCGAGAGCGTCACCCCGGTCACGTCGGCGCCGGTGAATTCCGCGAGATAGAGGCCGAGGCCGCCCCAGCCGCAGCCAATGTCGAGCACGCGCTGGCCGGGATCGATCAGCAGCTTGGCGGCGAGATGGCGCTTCTTGGCGAGCTGGGCGTCGTCGAGCGAGGCGTCCGGGGTCTCGAAATAGGCGCAGCTATATTGGCGGTCGGCGTCGAGGAAGAGCGAATAGAGGCGCCCGTCGAGGTCGTAATGGTGCGCGACGTTCTCGCGCGAGCGCTTGCGCGGATTGAACTGCGCCAACCTGCGGCCGAGATAGCGGATGAGCCATTGCAGCCGGGACCAATGCGGGACTTCGAGGGTCTGTCCGAGCGCGACCTCGAGCACGTCGGCGATCGTGCCCTGTTCGACGACGAAGGTGCCGTCCATGTAGGATTCGCCGAGCTTGAGCTCGGGATCGAGCACCAGGCCCCAGGCGGCGCCGGGAGTGGTGAGGCGCACGCGCACCGGTGTGCCCGTGCCGTCGCCGAAGGTAAAAGTGTTGCCCCGCGACGTGGTCAGCGTGAAATCGCCCCGTCGCAAATACGTTCTCAACAGAAATCGAAGCAACCGGTCCATCGGCCGCCTCCATCACTCGCTACGCGGGCGCTATACGGAAGACGTCGTCCCCAATCGGCTAACGCCACGGCCATAATTTCGTTCGAACGATGTTATTTGAACAAAGTTCCGGCCGGCCTTCAATGGGGCCGGGCGATTGGCCGCCTTGCATTGGGCGGGCGGCCGGGCCAATGACGTGGCGGCCCGCGGCGGCGGTACCGGTTGGAGCAAGGGGAAGATGGCAATGAGAGCGTGGGTGCGTTCGGGCGTTACGGGTGCGGGGCTGCTTGTCGCGGCGTCGTTGCTGGCGGGCGGGGCCTCCGCGCAGGAGAACCTCGACGCCGGTAAGTCGGGCGCCCAGCTTTACCAGTCCAATTGCGCGATCTGTCACAAATCCGTGCAGGCGCTCAACAAGAGCGGCGGCGGCCTGTTCGGGCTCGATAGCTTCCTGCGCGAGCACTACACGTCGAGCCGTGAAGCGGCGGCGGCGATCTCGGCCTATCTGAACACGGTGGGCGGCGGCCCCGCCGAGGCGCGCCCCACCAAGCGGAAGGCGTCGACCGGCAAGAAGAAAGACGCCAAGCCGTCGGATGCAAAGCCTTCGGACGCCAAGCCGTCGGACGCAAAGCCCGAAGAGAAGAAATCGGAAGAGAAGAAGCCGGACGAAAAGCCGGCGCAGAAGAAGCCGGGCAAGAAAGAGGGCGGCAAAGCCGCCCGTCTCGCCGATATGGCGCCGCGCGGCTGAGCGGCGGCGGAGAAGGCCGCCGGACCGGTCTGACCGGCCCGGCGTCCCGTGTCGTGATTACTTCTCGGCCGCGGCTTCGCCTTCGGCCGCTTCGCCCTCGCCCTCACCCTCGGCCGGCTTGTCGAAGAAGGCCTCGGCATTGGCGGCAGCCGCCGCCTGCTCCTCTTCCTCCTCGGTGCGGCGCACGGTGACGTCCTCGCCGCGCTTGATGCGCTCGGCCTCGTCGGCGCTGCGCGCGACGATGACGGTGACCGCGACCTCGATCTCCGGATGCAGCGCGATCGGCACCTTGTACTGGCCGATCGACTTGATCGGCGCGTTGATCGCGACCTGACCCTTGGCGATGCCGGCGCCGTCATCGGCGAT
>JBQCFB010000281.1:0-10653 GCA_051959715.1 Pseudolabrys sp. | reverse complement strand
GTGCGCACCGACCGCATCAAGAAGCCGGAAGACCTCAAGGGCAAGAAGGTCGGCCTGCCGGAGTACCAGCTCACCGCGAACGTCTGGGCGCGCGCCATCCTTCAGGACGACTACGGCGTGAAGCCGTCCGACATTCACTGGATCCGCGGCGGCATCGAGCACGCCGGCCGGCCCGAGAAGATCGCCGTCAACCTGCCGAAGGACGTGCGCCTCGACAACGCGCCGGAGGGCAAGACCATCTCGCAGCTGCTCGCCGAAGGCGCGATCGACGGCTTCATCGCGCCGCGCCCGCCGGCGCTGCCGAAGGGCACGCCGAATGTCGGCTGGCTGTTCCCCGATCCGGTCGCCGCCGCCAAGGACTACTTCAAGCGCACCGGCGTCTTCCCGATCATGCATCTCGTCGGCGTGCGCCGTACGCTGGCCGAGCAGCATCCGTGGCTGCCGGGCGCGGTGTTCAAGGCGTTCAACGAATCCAAGGCCAAGGCGCTCGAGCTTCTGTCCGACACCTCGGCGACGAAGGTGACGCTGCCTTTCGTCGAGGAGCGGCTCGCCGAGGCGCGCGCGACGATGGGCGAGGACTTCTGGTCCTACGGCGTCGAGGAAAACCGCAAGACGCTGGAGAACTTCCTCAAGCATCACCATGCGCAGGGGCTGTCCTCGCGGCTGGTGACGCCGGAGGAGCTGTTCCATCCGGGCACGCTGGAAAGCTACAAGCTCTAGGCGCGAGGGGAGACGGGGCGATGGCGGCAATCAAGGTGATGAGCGGCGGCGCGCCGAAGGAAATCTTCGGCGAACTGACGCCGGCCTTCGAGAAGGCGAGCGGCCACACGGTCTCCTACAATTTCGCGGTGATGAGCGCGCTGCGCGACCGTCTCGCCGCGGGTGAAGCGGCCGACGTGCTGGTCATGCCGACCAACATCCTCGACGGCTACGAGAAGAGCGGCGTCGTGCGCGGCGACGGCCGCGGCGTGCTCGGTCTCGTCAGCGTCAATGCCGTGGTGCGGCAGGGCGCGCCGAAGCCGGACCTGTCGACGCCCGAGGCGGTGAAGCGGTCCATGCTGGCCGCCCGCGCGGTCGTGTTCGCGACGCCCGGCGCGACGCCGAGCGGCACGCATATGGGCAAGCTGGTCGAGACGCTCGGGATCGCCGATGCGATGAAGGGGCGGATCATCCACCGCCCGGCGCTCGAAGGCGGCGTCGAGCTCGTCGCCGGCGGCGAGGCAGAGCTCGGCTTCTGGCCGAAGAGCGAGGTCATCACGGCGAAGGGGCTGACGCTCGCGGGCCCGCTGCCGGCGGAGATCCAGCTCACCACCATCTACGGCGCCGCCGTGACCGCATCGAGCACGGCCCCGGACGCCGGCAAGGCTTTCATTGCCTTCATGCGCGATCCGGCAAACCGCGCCGTCTGGGACCGCCTGGGGTTCGACAAGCCGTAGCCGTCACCCTGAGGAGCGCGCCGAAGGCGCGCCTCGAAGGGTCTCTGACTCTGAGGTCCTTCGAGGCCCGCGCCATGCGCGGGCACCTCAGGACGACGGGGGGCGCACCGCAGCACAAATTCTCTATACAGGACTATTGACCGGTCCTAGACAGATGTGTATATAGTCCCTTGTCCTGCTCTTCGAGGGGCGTCGCCGGAGACGTGCCGAGGACGGAGCAGCGGTGAGGATGGGGGTGGAGATGCGCCCTCGGTCTCACCGGACGAAACGGGGAAACCCGGTTCGTTGATGCGGCGCCCGCGGGTGGGGCTCGTAACCTCACCCCCCGGAGGCCCTGGCTGGCCGTCCGCCGGCACTAGGACCGGCTGCCCCATGTCAGGGGCTGCACGCGGCGGCGACGAAGGAGCGGCAGCCACCGCTTCGGATCGAGGTCCCGCTGGTGGGATCTGTCGCCGTTCGGAAGCATGGCTCAAGGGGACACAAAACGCCGCAAGTGGAGCGCCGGGAGGCGCCTCGTTGCCCGATCGCAAGGGCGCGAGGAGACGCCTCGCAAGCGTCTCGGGCGGCTTCGCCAGCCGCCCAGGGAGCGACCGCAAGCTCCCGCGTCTGCCGGCGCTCCGCTCCCCTCGATGGGGGCGCGATGTGGAAGGAGACGAGGGCCTGCCCGGGGCCGACCAAAGAATACGGGCGATGACGCGCGTCTTCCCCGCACGATTGCACACGAAAATGATTTGGCGCGCAGCATCGCGCCGGACATCATGCGGCTCGCATTCAAGGGGGCCTTCAATGTCGCTTATCCGATCGATCCTCGCCTGCGGGCTGCTGCTCGCCGTCCTGCTGCCGCATCGGGCCTATGCCGCGATCGAGCTCGAGCCGGGCACCTGGGAGGACACCGAGACCGGCATGGAGAACGGCAAGCCGGCCAAGACCGAGGTCACCACCGACTGCATGAGCGCGGAGGACGCCAAGGATCCGGTCAAGTCGCTCGCCAAAATGCAGGCCGAGGGCGCCGGCCAGTGCAAGACGCTCGACATCAAGCCGAACGGCAACGTCATTACGCTGAACATGAAATGCGGCGACGACAAGCAGGGCGCGATGGAATTGTCCGGCACCTTCACCTTCATCGACCGCAAGCACTACACGACCACGATGAAGTCGACAATCTCGTTCGGCGGCCAGAAGATGACCGCCGACAAGCAGGTCGATTCCAAATGGGTCGCGTCGGAATGCAAGAAGAAGCCATGAAGCGGAATTGGACAAAATAGGCGTGCAACCCACGCGCTCCCTGCGCTAGCATCGGCAGTGTCGTTCGGCGGGGCAGGGGGGGCACGTCAATGGCCACACATCGACAGGCCGAAATTCGGCTACGCCGCTGGCTCGCGCTTGGCTGCATCCTGGCGCCCATCGTGTTCGGTCTGCTGGTCTTCACCGCGGCATACAGCGCCGTCATCCCGGCAACCCTCTTCCCAGGCGCAAAGAACGGGCTGGCCTTCACCACCTACGCGCCGGCCGAGCCGGCGTCGGCAAAGTCGACCGAGATTGCGGGCGCGACCAAGCCGGGAGCGGCTCCGCCCGAGCCGCCCGATGCGACGATGTTCCTGCCGGCGCGCGATTACAACGCGCGGGTGAATTTTGCGATGGCCAGCGGTTTCCTCTTTATCATTGCCCTGACGACATTGCTGTTCGCCATCGCGGTTCTTGTCCGCTACGGACGGATACGCCTTGGCCGATATGACTCAGGGCCGAAGCAGACGATCAAGCGCGCCGCAATCATCTGGACCGGTGTCGCTCTCCTGATCACGTTCGTGACGAGCGCGCCTCACGGGCGCTATCTCGTGGTGCACGATCTGCTCGACAAGGCCGACGGCTTCGCCACGCTGGAAAAATTCGCCATCACTTGGTTCCGCGTGCCGGTGACAACGGGCACGGTCGCCGACTGGTTCGTCCACTTCAATACGGCCGTGAGCCTGATGCCGGTTGGAATGTTGCTGACTGCGCTTGCGGCGATCACGTTGCCGGACGGCGAGAAGCTCACTACTGCGGCGCTCAAGGCGCGGTTGACGGTCATCCGTATCGGCCTCAGTCTCGGCTCTGCCTGTTTCGTCATTGCGGTCCTGTCGAACAAGGCACTGGTCGATTGGCCGCTGCAACTCGTCAGGGAGTCGCAGGCTAAGGCGCTGCGCCCGATCGCCGACTCCATCGTGGCGCAATTCGGGGCCGTCGGCACAGCGGCGCTGTTCGGCGCCTTTGCTCCGGCAATCATCGCCTGGCTGCTCGACCTCGAAACGTTGAAGGCGCAAGATGTTGCGGGAAGGGCAATCAAGCCGGAGGCCCGCGCAGCGGAGTTGTCTGAAATCGACAAGCTGGTGCTGGCGCCGATGTCTGCCATCGGGTCGGTCGTCGCTGTCCTCGCGCCGGTGCTCGCTTCGCCGGTCGTGGATTCGCTCAAGGTGCTGCTTGGGCCGGTCGTCAAGTAAGGAGATGGAATGCAATATCGATCCGCGCTCATCGTCGGCGCCGGCGCGGGGCTTTCGGCGTCGTTGGCGCGCGCTTTCGCCAAGGAGGGCATGGCGGTCGCGCTTGCCGCCCGCGCGCCGGACAAGCTCGCGCGGCTCGCCGAGGAGACCGGCGCGCGCACGTTCGAATGCGACGCGTCGCAGCGCTACGACGTCGAGGCGCTGTTCAAGGCGCTCGACGATGCGAAGCGCACGCCCGACGTCGTCGTCTACAATGCGAGCTATCGCACGCGCGGGCCGCTGATCGATCTCGATCCGGCCGAGGTCGAGAAGGCGATCGCGATCACAGCATTCGGCGCCTTCCTCGTGGCGCAGGCGGCGGTGCGCCGCATGCTGCCGTACCGGCACGGCGCGGTGATCCTGACCGGCGCCTCGGCCGGCGTGAAGGGCTATCCGCAATCCGCGCCGTTCGCCATGGGCAAGTTCGCGCTGCGCGGGCTGGCGCAATCCATGGCGCGCGAGCTCTCGCCGCAGGGCATCCACGTCGCGCATGTCGTCGTGGATGGCGGCATCCGCTCGGCGCGCCGGCAGGAGGTGCCGGAGAAGCCTGACTCACTGCTCGATCCCGACGCGATCGCGCAGAGCTACATCCACCTGCTCAACCAGCCGCGCAATGCCTGGTCGTGGGAATTGGAAGTCCGGCCGTGGGTGGAAAGCTTCTGATCGCCGGCTTCAGTGCACCGTGACCGAGACGTCGACCCGCGCCGGTTCGCTGGTGTCGCGGTTGTGGCCGATCACCGCGAAGGAAAAGGAGTCTTCGCCCTTGTAGCCAGCCTGCGCCCGATATCCGACTCCGGTCAGTCGTGCGGTCGCGGTGCCGTGCGCGGGCGGCGCAATGATGCGGATCGCGCGAAAGACGCTGTCGCGTCCGGCGTGAAGGGCAAAGCCGCAGGTCTGGCCGCTGCCGACTTCGGCCTGCGCCGGGAATGTCTGCCCGAACCGGAAATGGAAACGGGTGATGTGGCAGGCGGCGTCGGCCGGGCTCGCGAGCGCGGCGAGGGCGAGTGCCGCAACGGCGGCCGCGGACAGGCGGCGCAAGTCAATTCCCATGGCTTCCTCCCGGATACGCCGCATAGAGAATTTATAAAACCGCCGGTTGTCAATTGCCGGCCTTCAGGGCACCGCCGCCCGGCCATCCGTCACGGGCTCGTGATGGCCCGATTCAGGTTCGCTTTACCGTCCCCGCTTACGGTCCCGCGCGGGGCGGGGTGCGTATGGTTGCCATCGTCAACGGCTACGTCTGTTTTTCCACCTGCGACGCCAGTGCGGCCAAGCAGGGCAAGGACCCGAATGCGCCGCCGGGCTCGCCGCCCGGCACGAAGGCGCACAAGCCCGGCGACCCGCCCACGTCGGTCTTCGACAGCCAGCCCGCGACGACCTTCGGCGGCGCCCTCCAGGATCTGCTCACGGCCAATGCGGTCTCGCCGCCGGACGCCGCGCAGGGCACGAGCGGACCGCCGCGGCAGGGCGTCGACCGCTACGCGTGACGCTCGCAGGCGCGCGTGCTAGGCACCGCGCATGACATCTCCCGACGATCTGAAAGACCTCGCGCCGACCGGCCGCCTGCGCGGCGGCGTGGTCGTCGCGCCCGCGGCGTCCGCCTTCTTCGCCATCAAGGACGGGCAGGGCGCGCCGAAAGGCGTGACCGTCGACCTGCTGCGCTTCTTCGCGGCCGAGACGAAGCTGCCGCTCGACATGACGCTCTACGACAATTCGGGCCAGGTGACCGATGCCGTGGCGGACGGCGCCTGCGACGTCGGCTTCATGCCGCAGGACGCGGCCCGCGCCGCGCGCGTCGCCTTCGGCCCGCCCTATACGATGATCGAGAGCACCTTCCTCGTTCCGGCCGGCTCGACGGTGCAGCGCATCGACGAGATCGACGCGGCGGGCCGGCGCATCGTCGCCATCGCCAACACCACGACCAGGCGCGCGGCGCGCCGCGCGTGCCCGCAGGCCGGCTTGCGCGAAGTGCCGAGCGTCGACGAGATGCTGGCGCTGGCGGCGGCGGGCGAGGGCGACGCCTTCGCGCTGTCCAAGGACGCCTTCGCGACCATCCTGCCGAAGCTGCCCGGCGCGCGCGTTCTTCAGGGCAATTTCCAGCAGACCGGCATCGGCGTTGCAGTGCCGCCGGGCCGGCCGCGCGCGCTGGCCGCGGTGACCGCGCTGCTCGCCGGGGCCAAGCGCGCCGGCGTCGTGCGCCGCGCGCTCGATGCCGCCGGGTTCAGGGATACGCCGGTGGCGCCCTAGAGCGTCACCACCACGTTGCCGAGCGTGCCCGTCTCGACCGCCTCGTGCGCGGCGACGATGTCGGCGAGCTTGTAGCTCGGCTGCGCGACGCGGTTCTTCAGCCAGCCGGTCTTGAGGCCCTCGGTGATCGCGCCGACCGCGGCGGCGCGCTCCGCCTCCGTCAATTCGTACACGATGAAGAAAAGGAGGCGGATGCTGTTGACCAGGCAGAACGAGGCCGGCACCGCCGCCTGCGGCGACGTGCCATAGACGATGACGCTGCCGCGCGGCTTCATCGCGGCCGGGATGAGCGCGGCGTTGGCGGTGAGATCCATCTCGATCAGCGCGTCGACGCCGTCGGGCGCGATGGACTTGACCTTGGCGCCGACGTCCTCGCGCTTGTAGTCGATCGTGTGGTCGGCGCCGGCCTCGCGCGCGGCTGCCGCCTTTTCCGGCGAGGAGATCGTGGTCAGCACGGTGGCGCCGCGCCGCTTGGCGAACTGGATGATGTACTGGCTGACCGCGCCGGCGCCGCCGGAGACGAGCACGCGGCTGTCCTTGCCGAGGCCGGCCAGCGCGACCGCGTGGTACGCCGTCATCGCCGGGATGCCGAGGCAGGCGCCCTCGGCGAAGCTGATTGTCTCCGGCAGCGGCACCGCCATCGCCGCGGGCAGGGCGATGGACTCGGCCGCCGTGCCGAAGGGCCGCTTCCACTGGCCGTTCCAGATCCAGACGCGCTCGCCGACGCGCGCGGCCGGCACGCCGGTTCCGACCGCCTCGATCACGCCGGCGCCGTCGCTCTGCGGGATGACGCGCGGGAACGCGATCTTGCGTGCGAGCCCCGCGCGCGACTTCACGTCGGACGGGTTCACGCCGGACGTCGCGAGTTTCACCAGCACTTCGCCCGCCGCCGGCCGCGGCGTGTCCATGTCGCCGACGCGGAGCACCTCACGCGCCGAACCGTTCGCCTCGTAATACGCCGCCTTCATCGATGGGCCCTCGGAACTGCGCGGCTTGCCCGCGCGTTTTTGATCTTACACCGCCAAAAGCCGGGACTTGAGCGAAACCGCGCGGTTTCGCTGCCCGAAACGCAAGATCGACGAGGGTATCATGAGCTATCGCGTCTACAGCGGGCCCAAGGGCTCGGACGACATTTCCCCGATGAACAAGGCGCAGGCGCTGTTCAAACAGTTCGAGGCGCTCGACGAGGCGCTCGCCTGGGCGCGGCATGTCGGCGAGACCGGCCGCGTCGCGCTGCTGATCGAGGGCGACGACGGCACGCGCATGGATCGCCGCGAGATCGGCGCCGCGGTCGGCGCCGGCCAGCGCGAGCAGGTCGCGACCTCGCGTCACTGATGGGCGATAAGGATCAGGCGCGGTTCGCCTATCGGCCGGCGAGCCGCGTCCATTCGGTGCGGGCGCGGTCGCTCAGATGGTCCCATTTGGTCCCGACCACGTCCCAGTTGACCAGCGGGCGGGCGGAGGCCGCCGCGGTCGTCGTCGCCGGCGCATGCGCCGAGTCATAGACATAGGCCGCCCCCACCGTGATCAGCGCGCCCAGAATGATGCCGAACAGAAGTCGCATGGCCGTCTCCCTTGTCCGGGCAGGTGAACGCTGTGGGGGACGGCCCGGTTCCTGGTGTGGCGCGGAGGTATCGCGCGGGGGCCCCAAAGCGCTGCCTTGCGCCCGGGGCATGGGTGCTAACCATCTGAAAAGCCGCGGCTTTTGTGGCAAAAAAGTTCGCACTCAAACAAAAATTACTGCTATATTACCGGCCCATGAGTAGAGCATCAGCAAAGGCGTCAGGCCGATCGGCCAAGACCGCCACGGCAGCCCGGAAGAAGTCCTCCAAGTCGGCGCGTAAGTCGGTCAAGAAACCGTCGGCGAGCGCGAGCCGCCGTGCTTCCGCCAAGCCGTCGCGTCCGCAACGCGCCGCTCCCGCCCCAGCGGCCGCGGCCGCCGCAACGCGCAAGCAGGCCAGCCGCAAGGCGCCGGCCGTCGCGGCGAAGATCGTCGAGACCAAGATTTCCGCCACGATGAAGGCGATCCTCACGCCGTCGATGCGGGCGATCGCCGCCGAAGCGACGATGATCCGCACGATCAGCCCGCCGGTGCAGCCGAGCGCTCCCGATGTGCCCGTCTATCCGCACAAGTACCGGGTCGGCGAGGTCGTTTACTACACGTCCCCGAGCTTCGGCCGCGCGGCCGCCACCGGCAGCTACACCGTCATCAAGCTGCTGCCCTCGGACGGCGACGACTACCAGTACCGCATCAAGAGCTCCGGCGAGGCCTTCGAGCGCGTCGCCAAGGAAAGCCAGCTCGACCGCGCCTGACGCGTCCGTCTCCGCTATCCTTGCGCCCGGCGAGCGGCTAGAGAGGTCGCCGCGAGGGAGGAGACCATGCCGACCTACATCACGCAGGGCCGCTACACCCGCGAGGCCATCAAGGGCATGATCGTCCGCCCGGAGGATCGCGCCGATGCGGTCGCGCGCCTGCTCACCAAGGTCGGCGGCCGTCTGATCGCCTACTACGTCACCTTCGGCGAATACGACTTCCTCTGCATCGGCGAGGCGCCGAACGACGTGCAGATGGCGGCGGCGCTGTTCGCGGCGGGGTCGGGCGGCGGCGTCACCGACCTGCGCACCACCGTCGCGCTCACGTCGATCGAGGCGAAGGGCGCACTGGCCGCCGCGAGCGACCTTGCTCCCGGCTTCAAGTCTGCCGGCGGGGCCTGAGGCCGGTTGCCTTGGAATAATCGGCGGCTTACTGGCGTTCACTGGACTTCAACGAGAAAATCAACTGGAGGATTCACATGCGTTCGTTTCTTCGTATTGCCGCGGCGCTCGCCGCCGTGTCCCTGGCGGTCCCGGCCATGGCCGCAGACAGCTATCCAAACCGCGTGGTCAAGCTGATCGTGCCGTTCGGCGCCGGCGGGCCCGCCGACGTCTATGCCCGCTTCCTGGCCAAGTATCTTTCCGACGAGACCAAGCAGTCCTTCGTGGTCGAGGACCGGCCGGGCGCCGGTTCCGTGATCGGCACCGACGCCGTCGCGAAATCGACACCGGACGGGTACACGCTGCTCGTCATGTCGAACACGCACACGGTCAACGAGACGCTGCTGCCGAAGAAGCCCTTCGTGCTGATGCGCGACTTCGTGCCCGTCGCCAGCATCAACTCCTCAGACCTGCTGATGGTCGTGCACCCGTCGGTGCAGGCGAAGTCGGTCAAGGAATTCATCGACCTCGCCAAGAAGGAGCCGGGCAAGCTCAACTACGCTTCGTCGGGGCCGGGCACGCCGTACCACATGGCCGGCGAGCTCTTCAAAGCGCTGTCGCACACCGACATCGTGCACGTGCCGCACAAGGCCTCGGGCGATGCACGCAACAGCGTCGTCTCGGGCACCGTACAGATGATGTTCGACGCCGTGCCGACCATGACCGCGCTCGCCAAGGGCGGCCAGGTGCGTGCGCTCGCCACCACGGGCGCCAAGCGTAACCCGCTGACGCCCGACCTCCCGACGGTCGCCGAGACCGTGCCCGGCTATGAAGCCACGATCTGGCTCGGCGTCATGGCGCCGAAGGGCACGCCGAAGGACGTGATCGACTACCTCAACAAGCACATCAACACGGTGATCAATAACGCCGAGGTCAAGGAAGCCTGGCTGAAGCAGGGCGCCGTGCCGATGACGATGACGCCGGCGGAATTCGACGCCTTCCTGCGCAAGGACATCGACAAGTGGGCGAACGTGGTGAAAACCGCGCACATCACGGTGCAGTAGGCATGCGGGCGCTGCCCTGGGCGGTGGCGGTTGCCGCTGCCGCCCTTGCCGGCGTCACGGTCGTGGCGGCGCTCCAGCATGTCGCCGCGACCGATCAGGCGCGCGAGCGTCTCGCGCTCGTGTCGCGCAATGCCGAGCTGACCCGCGCTGCGCTGGCGCCCGGCTCGGCGCTCGCCTGCCTCGATGGACAGGCGGGGGAGAAGACCGGCGATGCCTGCGAAGCCGCGGTGTTCGCCGGCCCAGCCACGGTCGCCGCCGCGGTCGCCTATGAGGGCGAGCGCCTGGCGATCCTCAAGGCGGCCTTCGATCTGTCGAAGCAGGGCGACGCGCAGGTGATGGCGGCGCTCGCCGGCGCCCGCCGCGCCGCCGAACTCGACCGCTACGGGCTCGCCGCACACGTTCTGGCGGTGCGCGAAGGCTGCACCGCGGTCCAGTGCCCGGCGCTGGCCATGTTCACCGATACGACCGCGCTCAAGGCGAACCTGAAGGCGCAGGCCTTCGAGGCTTACGTCGCGCAGCACGCGGCGCAGTGGGGCAAGCCGGCCGAGCCGGCGCCGCCGCCCGTCGCCGCCGCGCCGAAGACGGACACGCCGGCTGTCGCCAGCGTCGCGCCGTCCGCGGTCGAGCCGCCGCACGATACGCAGGGCACGGCGCGTCCGGTCGACAAGAAGTGGACGTTCCCGTCGTCCGACTCCA
>JBQCFB010000280.1:0-2909 GCA_051959715.1 Pseudolabrys sp. | reverse complement strand
TTTTCGTACCGGCGTTCGATGAACGCCGGTACATCTACATTGCAAGCCCGTAATCTCTGTCCAAACTTTAACTTGATAAGGCAGACGCGCGGCCCTCTGCTCGTTCCACATTCAATATGCCCCTTGGAGGTGGCACATGTGGAAGACAGTTCTCGCCGGCGCAACCGCGCTTGCGATTGCCGGTGGCACGCTCGCTTATGCGCAAGGTCCTGGTCAGGGCCCCCGCGGGCCGCACTGGAAGCCGAGCGCGGCCGACATGGGCGCGTTCACCGATGCCCGCGTCGCCGCGCTGCATGCGGGCCTCAAGCTCAATGCCGACCAGGAGAAGAACTGGCCGGCGGTCGAGACCGCGCTGCGCGATCTCGCCAAGATGCGCTCCGAGCGCTTCGCCGCGCGCGCCAGCGCCGAGAAGCCGAAGGATCCGCTCGAGCGGCTGACGACCCGCGCCGATGCGATGGAGAGCCGCGGTGCGGCGCTCAAGAAGCTCGCCGACGCCGCCAAGCCTCTCTACACGAGCCTCGACGAGGCGCAGAAGCACCGCTTCATGGTGCTGGCGCGCGCCGAGCACGTGTTCGGCGGCGGCTGGCGGCGGCATGAACACCGCCACGGACATCACGGGCCGCGCGGCGAGGGCTGGCGCCATCATCGCGGTCCGGACGCAGGGCCGATGGGTCCCGACAACGCTCCGCGTCCGCAGTAAGCGCCCGCGAACAGCAGGCGGCGGCGGACGCGGCGTCCCCGGCCACATCTTCCGCGCGCCTAAGAAGCCGCCGGGTCATCCCCGGCGGCTTTTCTTGCGTTCCCCGGCACTTAGAGCGAGGCGCAGGAGCTTGCCGTGCTGGACACGGTCCCCCGCCTTTGCTACACGAGCCGCGTCCGAACGGCGCCCTGCGTTTTTTCGGACATCGGGGCCTTCACGCTCCGGGCGCATAGCTCAGTTGGTAGAGCAGCTGACTCTTAATCAGCGGGTCCAAGGTTCGAATCCTTGTGCGCCCACCACTTCCTCCAAAGCAGAGTTCCCCGCGATGCCGGCAACGCTTGATCGGCGGGGTGATGCGTCGGCATGCCGAGCGTGGACCGAGGCGGCGGCCTCAGCCGACGCCGATGGCGCTGCCGCAATGATGGCCGAGCTCGCAGGCGAGATCGAGCAGGGCTTCGTCGCCGCCCGGCCAGCCGATGAATGACAATCCGATGGGACAGTTCTCGAAGCTGCCGGCCGGCAGGTTGATCTGAGGCAGGCCGGCCACGCCCGCCGTGCAGGTCAGGCGCATCACGCGCGTGCGGAAGTGGTCCATCTCGCCGGCATTGCCGCCGATCGGCGGCGCGATGCAGGGCGCCGTCGGCAGCACCATCAGCGTGCCCGGCACGGCGACGCGCCGGATGTGCACGCGCGCCTCGGCGATCACGCCACGCGCCGCGTCGGCCTCGGCGGTGGTGATCTTCGATGCCATCTCCAGCCGCTCGCGGATGCCGGGGCCCGCCTGCGGCTTGTGACGCGTCACGAAGTCGCCGAAGGTCTGCCACACCTCGAAGCCTTGCACGACACGGAAGGCCTCGCGCCAAGGATCGAAGCCCTGCGGCGCGATGCGCGCATGCTCGATCACCGGCAACTCTCCGGTCATCAGCTCGATCGTCGTGCGCAGCAGGTCGGCAACCGGCTCGTCGGCCTCGGCGAAAGCGTCCTCGAGCACGATCACGCGGTTCGGCTTCGCCGATACGCGGTGCTTGGCGTCGAGCAGCACACCGCCGACCTTGCGCAGCACGCCCGGCCCGGCGCTGAACCAGCCCGGCGTGTCAAAGGACGGCGCCATGGCCGATGCGCCCTTGTCGTCGACGCGGCCATGCGTCGTCCGCAGGCCGTAAATGCCGTTGAACGACGCGGGGATGCGCACCGAGCCGCCGGTGTCGCTGCCGAGCGCGAAATCACACGCGCCCGCTGCGACGGCGGACGCGGAGCCGCTCGACGAGCCGCCGGGCAAGCGGCCCGGCGCGCGCGGATTGTTCGGCGTGCCGTAATGCGCATTGGCGCCGGTGACGCTGTAGAAGAACTCGTCGCACACCGCCTTGCCGATGACGGTGGCGCCGGCGGCAAGGATGCGCGCGACCGCCGCGGCGTGCACGGTGGCGGGTTCGTGGGTCGCGAGCCAGGTCGGGTTGCCGTTTCCGGTCACCGTGCCGGCGATGTCGTACATGTCCTTGACCGCGGCGGTGAGGCCCGCCAGCGGCCCATCCGCGGCGCCGCGTACCGGCGCGGCGAGGTCGTGCGGCACGAAGGCCGAGCGGGCGAGAGCCGGGCTCATTCTTGCCCCTTGTACCAGTCGAGGATGCGGGCGCCGTCCCAGGCGACGACGCCGTCGCGCGCCAGAAGGTCGGCGAAGGTGCGCTGCACGTGCCCGAAGCGATGCGGCACGCCCGACAGATACGGATGGCAGGCGATCGCCATGATCTTCGGCCGCTCCGCCGCCTCGGCGTAGAGGCATTCGAACTGGTCGCGTGCGCGAATGTACATGGCGTCGGACATCTGGTGCTGGAGCGCCATCAGCACGATGTCGTGGATCTCGAAATTGTACGGCAGCGCCACCACCGGCTCATGTGTTGTCTTGAGCGTCACCGGCTCGTCGTCGAGCACCCAGTCGCCGATATATTCGATGCCGGCCTCGGCGAGATAATCGAGCGTGTCGAAGGTCTGCGTCAGGCCGGGGCCAAACCAGCCGCGCGGCCTCTTGCCCGAGAACTTCTCGATGATGTCCATCGAGCGCATGATGACGCCGCGCTGGTCTTCGGTCTTGTGCATCGGCACCTGGTCGTAGCCGTGCGCGTTGAGCTCCCAGCCGAGGTCCATGCAGGCCTTCACGACGGCCGGATAGGTTTCGCAGACGCGCGCGTTCAGCGTCACGGTCGGCGAGATG
>JBQCFB010000279.1:0-3125 GCA_051959715.1 Pseudolabrys sp. | reverse complement strand
GTGTGCACGCGGCTCGTGGTGGCGCCGCCGATCATCAGCGGCACCTCGAAGCCCTGCCGCTCCATCTCGGCGGCGACGTGGCACATCTCGTCGAGCGACGGCGTGATGAGGCCGGACAGGCCGATCATGTCGGCCTTCTCGTTCTTCGCGGTCTCGAGAATCTTCGCCGCCGGCACCATGACGCCGAGGTCGATCACCTCGTAATTGTTGCACTGGAGGACGACGCCGACGATGTTCTTGCCGATGTCGTGCACGTCTCCCTTGACCGTCGCCATGACGATCTTGCCGTTCGACGAGGAATGGCCGCGATTGTCCTTCTCCTGCTCCATGTAGGGCATAAGATAGGCGACCGCCTGCTTCATCACGCGCGCCGACTTCACGACCTGCGGCAGGAACATCTTGCCCGAGCCGAACAGGTCGCCGACGACGTTCATGCCGTCCATTAGCGGACCTTCGATGACGTCGAGCGGACGCTTCGCCGCCTTGCGCGCTTCCTCTGTGTCGGCCTCGATGAAATCGGTGATGCCGTGCACCAGCGCGTGGGTCAGGCGTTCGCCGACCGGCTTGTCGCGCCAGGCGAGATCGGCGGCGTGCTTCTCCTCGGTGCCCTTGCCGTGGAATGTCTTGGCGAGATCGAGCAGCCGCTCGGCCGCGTCCGGCCGGCGGTTGAGCACGACGTCCTCGCAGGCCTCGCGCAGGCCCGGATCGAGGTCGTCATAGACCGCCATCTGCCCGGCATTGACGATGCCCATGTCCATGCCGGCCTTGATCGCGTGATACAGGAACACCGAGTGCATCGCCTGCCGCACCGGCTCGTTGCCGCGGAAGGAGAAGGACAGGTTCGACACGCCGCCCGAGACGTGCACGTAAGGCAGGTTCTGCCGCAGCCACCGCGCGGCCTCGATGAAGTCGACGCCGTAATTGTTGTGCTCGTCCATGCCGGTGGCGATGGCGAAGATGTTCGGGTCGAAGATGATGTCTTCGGGCGGGAAGCCGACCTTCTTCGTCAGGATCTCGTAGGCGCGCTTCGAGATCGCGCACTTCCGTTCCAGCGTGTCGGCCTGGCCCTTCTCGTCGAAAGCCATGACGACGACCGCGGCGCCGTGGCGGCGCACGATCTTGGCGTGCTCGATGAACGCCTCCTCGCCTTCCTTGAGCGAGATCGAGTTCACCACCGGCTTGCCCTGGATGCACTTGAGGCCGGCTTCGATGACGGAGAATTTCGATGAATCGACCATCACCGGCACGCGGGCAATGTCCGGCTCGGCGGCGATGAGGTTGAGGAACGTCACCATCGCCTTCTCGGAATCGAGCAGACCCTCGTCCATGTTGACGTCGATGACCTGCGCGCCGTTCTCGACCTGGTCGCGGGCGATCGCCAGCGCCGCCGTGTAATCGCCGGCGGTGACGAGCTTGCGGAATTTCGCCGAGCCGGTGACGTTGGTGCGCTCGCCGACGTTGACGAAGGGAATCTCGGGGGTCAGCGCGAAGCTCTCCAGGCCCGACAGGCGAAGCTGCTTCGGCACGTCGGGAATGGCGCGCGGCGCCTTGCCTGCGACAGCCTTGGCGATGGCCGCGATGTGCTCCGGCGTCGTGCCGCAGCAGCCGCCGACGACGTTGACGAGACCGGCCTCGGCGAACTCGCCGAGCAGCTCCGCCATGTATTCCGGGCTCTCGTCGTAATAGCCGAACTCGTTCGGCAGGCCGGCATTCGGATAGGCGCAGACGAAGGTGTCGGCGACGCGGCCGATCTCGGCGACGAGCGCGCGCATTTCCTTGGCGCCGAGCGCGCAGTTGAGCCCGATGGTGACCGGATTGGCGTGGCGCACCGCGTTCCAGAACGCCGCCGGCGTCTGGCCCGAGAGGAGACGGCCGGACATGTCGGTGATGGTGCCGGAGATCATCACCGGCACGTCGACGCCGCGTTCGTCGCACAGTTCGGCGATGGCGTAGATGGCCGCCTTGGCGTTGAGCGTGTCGAAGATGGTCTCGATCAGCAGCAGATCCGCGCCGCCGTCGAGCAGACCACGCACCTGCTCGGCGTAAGCCGTGCGCAACTGGTCGAAGGTGATGGCGCGGAAGCCGGGATTCGACACGTCCGGCGAGATCGAGGCGGTGCGGTTGGTCGGTCCCAACGCGCCGGCGACGAAGCGGCGCTTGCCGTCTTCCTTCTCGGCCTCGACCGCAGCCTTGCGCGCGAGCTGTGCGCCGGCATGGTTGAGCTCGTAAGCGATGTCTTCCATGCCGTAATCGGCCTGGGCGATGGTCGTCGAGGAGAAGGTGTTGGTCGAGACGATGTCGGCGCCGGCGCGGAAATAGGCGAGATGGATGTCGCGGATCGCGTGCGGCCGGCTGAGATTAAGCAGGTCGTTATTGCCGCGCACCTCGCGGTTCCACGCGTCGAAGCGCGCCCCGCGATAACCCTCCTCGTCGAGCTTGAGCGCCTGGATCATCGTGCCCATGGCGCCGTCGAGCACCAGGATGCGCTTCTTCAACGCATCGGCGAAGGCTGAACGAACATCGGACTTCGACGTCACAACAAAAACTCCACTCAGGCGGCGTGCGCCACGGCCGGCCGCAGGCCCAGCAGATGGCAGATCGCATAGACGAGGTCGGCGCGGTTCATCGTGTAGAAATGGAAACTGGTGATGCCGCGATCGAGCAGGTCGATCACCTGCTCGGCGGCGACCGCGGCGGCGATCAGCTTGCGCGTCGCCGGATCGTCTTCGAGGCCGGCGAAGCGCTCGGCGATCCAGGCCGGCACGGTGGCGCCGGCGCGCGTGGCGAAGTTCTTCGCCGCCTTGCAGTTCTGCACCGGCAGGATGCCCGGCACGATCGGGATATCGATGCCGCGGGCGCGCACGCGGCATCGTCATTCCGATCGTGCCGGGCATCCTGCCGGTGCAGAACTTCAAGCAGGCGGCGAATTTCGCCAAGCGTGCCGGCGCCAGCATGCCGGACTGGCTGGCCCAGAAATTCGAAGGTCTCGACGACGATCCGGAGACGCGCAAGCTGGTGGCGGCGACCGTCGCCGCGGGACAGGTGCAGAAGCTCGCCAAGCGCGGCATCGATACCTTCCACTTCTACACCATGAACCGCGCTGACCTCGTGTTCGCGATCTCCCA
>JBQCFB010000278.1:0-2647 GCA_051959715.1 Pseudolabrys sp. | reverse complement strand
CAGGATGTCGACCTTGTCCTGGTCGTACATGCGCTGGGCCTTGGTGGCGGCGGTCGCCGGATTGACCGAGTCTTCCGAGACGAGATCGAGCTTGCGGCCGTTGACGCCGCCGGCGGCGTTGATTTCCTCGACCGCCATCTTGATGCCCATCTGGGCATAGGCGCCGAGCGCGCCAAGGAAGCCGGTGAGCGGAGTCAGATGGCCGACCTTGATGGCGGCCGATTGGGCGCGGACGATGGCCGGAAAGCCGAAGGCGGCGGTGCCCGCCATGGCGGCGCTGCCCTTGAGCACCTGACGTCGGTTCGTGCGGTTCATGCTGGTCTCCTCCCGAGAGATCGTTGCAGCGTTCGCCTCCGGCTATGGTTCTGGTCCGCTTGGAGTGCGGTCGTGTTTGCTTGCCGGTGGGCAAGTCTCTCACAATAGCGAATTAGGTTTCAAGGTCTGAGAGCAATAATGCCGAAACGGCGTCGAATGTTTTCCAATGGCGCAAATAACACCGTCCGGCGTTGTTTGATGACAAATGATCTCACATGGATGTATGCGGCTTGATAGTGTGATAGATGCCGACAGGGCCCGAGGGCCGGAGACGCGTAGAAGGCGAGGATCGACAATGCCCAAACTCAAAGGCGCCGAACTGATCACCGAGTACCTGATCGCCAGCGATATCCCCTACGTGTTCGGGATTTGCGGGCACGGCAATGTCGGCATGCTCGACCCGCTCTACGAAGCCCGCGACAAGATCACCCTGGTGTCGCCACGGCACGAGCAGGTCGCCGTGCACATGGCCGACGCCTATTTCCGCGTAAAGCACAAGCCGGTGGCGACGCTGACGTCCTGCGGCCCCGGCTCCTGCAACATCATCATGCCGCTCGCCTGCGCGTTGACCGATTCATCGGCCGTGCTGGCCATTTCCGCGAACGTCCCGACCTCGCAGTTCAACCGCAGCCCGTTCCAGGAGATCAACCGGCACTTCCAGGCCGATTTCGTC
This sequence comes from Pseudolabrys sp., assembly GCA_051959715.1. Lineage (GTDB taxonomy): Bacteria > Pseudomonadota > Alphaproteobacteria > Rhizobiales > Xanthobacteraceae > Pseudolabrys. The sequence goes on along the minus strand of JBQCFB010000278.1, from coordinate 1,659 downwards.
AGCATCGTCCGCCCGGTGGTGAAGCGCAGCTTCCAGCCGACGCGCGTCGACATGCTGCCCTTGGCCTTGCGCCAGGCGACGACGACGATGCTGTCCGGCCGCCCCGGCCCCGTGAACATCGACGTGCCCTTCAACGTCTTCCAGGAAGAAGACGACGTCGAGATGCCGCCGCCCGCGCCGCCGCTCAACGCGCAGCGCTCGGGCGCCTCGCCCGATGAGATCGCGCTGGCCTTCGACATGATCGCCAAGGCGGAGCGCCCCGTCATCTTCATCGGCCACGGCGTGACGCTGTCGGAGGCGAGCCGCGAGCTGACCGAGTTCGCGAAGAAGCATGCCATCCCGGTCATCTCGTCGCCGAACGGCATGGGCTGCTTCGACATGACCGACGCGCTCTCGCTCGGCTTCATCGGCCGCAACGGCGCCTATCAGGCGAACGAAGCCGGCCGCCGCGCCGACGTCGTCATCGCCATCGGCGCGCGTTTCGACGACCGTTCGGCGTCGTCGTGGATGCCGGGCTATTCCTGGAATTTTCCGACGTCGAAGCTCATTCACGTCGATCTCGACCCGGCCGAGCTCGGTCGCAATTATCCGCCGGACCTCGGCATCCTCGCCGATGCGCGCACTTTCCTGCGCCAGCTTCTGGCCGAGAGCGAACGCCACGGCGGCAAGGGGCCGAACACCAAAGCGTGGCTGTCGGCCATCGCCGGCTGGAAGAAGCGCTGGGACGACTTCACGAGGCCGAACTTCGGCGTGCACGCTTCGCCGATCCGGCCCGAGCGCATCGTCGCGGATTGCCAGGCGGTGCTGCCCGACGACGCCATTCTCGCCTGCGACGTCGGCGTCAACCACAACTGGTACATGCAGTTCTGGAACGCGCGTAAGCCGCAGACCATGCTCAATTCGTGGGGCTTCTCCGGCATGGGCTTCGGCGCCGCCGGCGCGCTCGGCGCCAAGCTTGCCGCGCCCGACAAGCCCGTGGTCGCGATCGCCGGCGACGGCTGTTTCACCATGGTGCCGCACGTGCTCTGCACCGCGGTCGAGTACAATATCCCCGTCGTCTGGGTGATCTGGAACAATTTCGGTTGGGTCTCGATCCGCGACATCCAGCTCGGCATGTTCGGCGGCCGCGAGCACGGCACCATGTTCCACCAGGGCGACAACAAGAAGCCGTACAATCCCGACTTCGCCGCGCTGGCGCGGTCGTGCGGCGTGGAAGCGATCACTGTCACGAAATCGGAAGACTTCAAGGCCGCGCTCGAGCACGCCATCAAGGCGAACAAGCCATTCGTGCTCGATGTGCACGTCGATGCCGAGGTGCGGCCGCCGTCGACCGGCGCGTGGGAACTGCCGCCGACGCCCTACAAGGAGCCGGTGTTCGGCGAACGCTTCATCCCCGACATGACGCCGGCGAAGTGAGGCGCGTGATGGCAAAGGACGAACGCAAGGCTTCGGTGAAGAACGTTGCGGAGACGCCGTGGCGGCAATATCCGGATCATTTCGGCGGCGCGCTGTCGAAGCCGCTGGCCGCGCCGGAGTCGCTGAAGACGAAGCACCTCGACTACCGCATCTCGATGTACCAGCCGATGGCCTATGTGAAACGGCACAGTCACAAGGTGCAGGAGCAGGTCTATCACGTGCTCGAGGGCGAAGGGCTGATGG
>JBQCFB010000277.1:0-13426 GCA_051959715.1 Pseudolabrys sp. | reverse complement strand
GTCGTCATCATGATCGGCCGGAAGCGCAGCAGCGCCGCCTGCACGATCGATTCCTCCGGACTCATGCCCTGGTGCCGCTCCGCCTCGATGGCGAAGTCGATCATCAGGATGGCGTTCTTCTTGACGATGCCCATCAGCAGCACGATGCCGATCAGCGCGATCACCGACAGGTCGTAGCCGAAGATCATCAGCGCGAGCAGCGCGCCGACGCCCGCCGAGGGCAGCGTCGACAGGATCGTCAGCGGATGGATGAAGCTCTCATAGAGCACGCCCAGCACGATGTAGATGGTGATGGCGGCGGCCAGGATCAGCCACGGCTCCCCGGCGAGCGAGCGCGCGAACTCGGACGCGTCGCCGGAATAGCTGCCGGTCACCGATGACGGCATGCCGATGTCGCGTTGCGCCGCCGTGATCGACGCCACCGCATCCGAAAGCGCGTAGCCGGGCGCGAGGTCGAAGCTGAGCGTCACCGACGGAAACTGCTCCTGGTGCGCGATCGCGAGCGGCGCGGTCGTGCGCACGAAGCGGGCGAAGGCGGCGAGCGGCACCTGGTTGGAGCCGGTCACGCTGTTCGGCGTGGCGGTCGTGTTCGTGTTGGTCGTGCCGGTCGCGGTGTTGCCGACGGTCGCGGTGGTGCCGGTCGAGGTGGTCGAGCCGGTCACATAGATCTGCGACAGCGAGGCCGGGTCCTGCTGGAAGCGCGGCTGCGCCTCGAGGATGACGCGATACTGGTTGGCCTGGCCGTAAATGGTGGACACCTGCCGCTGGCCGAACGCGTCGTAGAGCGTGTCGGTGATGCTCTGCATCGACACGCCGAGCCGGCCGGCCTGCTCGCGGTCGACCTGCACGTCGATGCGCGGCCCGCCTTCCTGCGCTTCGGAAGCCACTTCGCGGAAGACCGGATCGCCGCGCAGCGCGCGTGTGAGCTTGTCGCCCCACTGGACCACTTCGTCGCGGTCGGTCGAGACAAGCGTGTACTGATACTGCGCGCGCGATACGCGGGTCGAAATCTGGATGTCCTGCGTCGCCTGGAAATAGACGTTCGCGCCGGCGATGGGCGCGACGGTGCGGCGCAGGCGCGCAATGATCGCCTCGACGCGCGTGGTGCGCTCGTCGCGCGGCTTGAGCATGATCGTCAGGCGGCCGGCATTGGGCGTGCTGTTGAGCGTGCTGACGCCGATCACGGAGACGACCCCGATCACGTCCGGATCCTGCCGGATCGCCGCTTCGACCTGCGCCTGCTGCCGCTGCATCGCGTCGAACGAGACGTCGGTGCCGGCCTCGGTCACCGCGGTGATCAGGCCGGTGTCCTGCAAGGGCAGGAAGCCCTTCGGCATGAAGACGTAGAGCAGGATCGTCATCGCCAGCGTGGCGAAGGTGACGATCAGCGTCTCCGGCTGGTGGCGCAGCACCCAGAGCAGCGTGCGATGATAGAAGGCGACGGTGCGGTCCATCAGCCGGCCGAAGCCGCGCGGCTCGGCCTCCGCCTCGCGCTGGCGGCTCGGCCGCAGCAGGCGGCCGCACATCATCGGCGTCAGCGTCAGCGACACGATCGCCGAGGCGACGACGGCGATCGTCAGCGTCAGCGCGAATTCGCGGAACATGCGGCCGACGAGGCCGGTCATGAACAAGAGCGGGATGAACACCGCGATCAGCGACAGCGTCAGCGAAATGACGGTGAAGCCGATCTCTCTCGCGCCGCGCAGCGCCGCTGCGAGCGGCTGCTCGCCCTCCTCGATATGCCGGACGATGTTCTCGATCATCACGATGGCGTCGTCGACGACGAAGCCGGTGCCGATGGTCAGCGCCATCAGCGACAGGTTGTCGAGCGAGAAGCCGCAGAACCACATCACCCCGAACGTGGCGATCAGCGACAGAGGCAGCGCCACGCCGGCGATGATCGTAGCGCTGATGGTGCGCAGGAACAGGAGCACCACGAGCACGACGAGACCGACGCTGAGCACCAGCGTGAACTGCACGTCGTGCACCGAGGCGCGGATCGTGCCGGTGCGGTCGTTGACGACGGTGAGCGTCGCGCCGGCCGGCATGGCGCGGCGCAGGCGCGGCAGTTCCGACTGGATGCGCTGCACCGTCTCGATGACGTTGGCGCCGGGCTGGCGCTGGACGTCGAGCACGACGGCGGGCTGGCCCTTGTACCAGGCGCCGACCTTGGTGTTCTCCAGCCCGTCGACGACGTCGGCGATGTCGGAGAGCAGCACCGGGGCGCCGTTGCGGTAGGCGACGATGATGCTCTTGTAGGCGTCGGCGGAGGCGATCTGGTCGTTGGCGGCGATGCTGTAGGATTGGTGTGTGCCGTCGAGCGAGCCCTTGGCGCCGGCGACGTTGGCGCTGACGATGGCAGTGCGTAGGTCCTCGAGCGCGATGCCGTAGGCGGCCAGCCGCCCGAGGTCGGCCTGGATGCGGATTGCCGGCTTGATGCCGCCCTGGATCGAGACGTGGCCAACGCCGCTCACTTCGGAGAGCCGCGGCGCCATCACCGTGTCGGCGAGATCGCTCAAGGTGCGCTGGTCGATCGTCTTCGAGGTTAGCGCGACGGTGATGATCGGCGAGTCGGCCGGGTTCACCTTCGAATAGAGCGGCGGGTAGGGCAGGTTGCGCGGTAGCGTCGAGGCGGCGGCGTTGATCGCCGACTGGACGTCCTGCGCCGCCGCGTCGATGTCGCGGGTGAGGTCGAACTGGAGCGTCACCTGGCTGATGCCGAACGACGACGACGACGTCATCGTCTGCAATGACGGGATCTGCCCGAACGCCCGCTCGAGCGGCGCCGTCACGAGCGCGGCGATGGTGTCGGGATTGGCGCCGGGAAGCTGCGTCGTCACCTGCACGGTCGGGAAGTCGACCTGCGGCAGCGACGATACCGGCAGCCACCAGTAGCCGAGCAGGCCGCCAAGCATCACCGCAATGCCGAGCAGGGAGGTGGCGATCGGCCGGTGAATGAAGGGCGAGGAGACGCTCATTGTTTCACCGTCGTCATTACGGGGGTCGCGCGTTTCGCGCGCGCCCCGGCAATACGAAGCAGGAGATGTGCGCGCGGGCTCATTGCTGTGCGGCGGGCCTCGTGCCGTTGCCGCCCCGCTGTCGCCGTTGGCCATCGCCCGCGGCCGGCTTCGCGGCGTTGCCCGGCGCCGCGCCCGCCTTGTCGCCGTCGATGGATACCTGCGTGCCGTCGGTCAGCCGCACGAAGCCGGTGGTGATGACCTTGTCGCCCGGCTTGATGCCGCTTGCGACCACGGTCTGGTTCTCGTCCTGCCGCTCGATCTTGATCGGCCGCATCGACGCCTTGTTGTCGTCGCCGACGACGTAGACGAAGGTGCCGGTCGGCCCGCGCTGCACGGCGCCGGTCGGAATCACGGTCACGCCTTTGAGCGTGTCGACGAGCAGACGGACGTTGATGAATTGCCCCGGCCAGAGCTGCACGGTGGCGTTCGGGAATTCGGCCTTCAGCTTCACCGTTCCGGTCGTGGAGTCGACCTGGTTGTCGATGACGGTCAGCCGGCCGCTGTCGATGACTTTGTTATTGTCGGAGCGCAGTGCGTCGGCGGCCAGCGGGCCCTTGGCGAAGGCGTCGTTGACGGTCTGGATGTCCTGCTGCGGGATGTTGAACGTCACCGCGATTGGCTTGATCTGCGTGAGGACCACGATGCCGGTCGAATCCGACGCGTGCACGATGTTGCCGACGTCGACCTGACGGATGCCGGTGCGGCCGTCGAGCGGCGCGCGGATGTCGGTGTAGCCGAGCGTGGCCTGCGCGCTCTCGATCGCCGCCTGGTCGGACTGGATCTGCGCGGTGTACTGCGCGACCAGCGAGCGCTGCGTATCCGCCTGCTGGCGATTGATGGCGTTTGTCGCGGCGAGCTGCTCGTAGCGCGTCAGGTCGTTCTTGGCGTTGGCGAGCAGGGCCTCGTCCTGCGCCTTCTTGGCGACGGCCTGGTCGTAGGTCGCCTTGAACGTGGTCGGATCGATCTGCGCGAGGATGTCGCCCTTCTTGACGTCCTGGCCTTCCTGGAAATTGACCGCGATCAGCTTGCCGTCGACCTGCGACCGCACCGTCACGGTGTTGAGCGCCCGGGTCGTGCCGACGGCGTTGAGATAGACGGGCACGTCGGCCGCGGTCGCGGCGACGGCGAGCACCGGCACCGGCCCGGACGCGGCAAAGCGCGCGGCGCGGCCGCCGGTGCGCTGCTGCTGGCCATGCATGCCGAAGAACACGTAGCCGAGCGCGGCGACGACCGCCGCGAGCACGATCAGGATCGTGAGGCTGCGCCGCCAGCGGCTTCGCGGCTTGGTCGTCCCCTGCGATTTAGGCAGTTCACCGTGCATCCGCGGTATCCAGAGGCTTGGGCTTCCAGCCGCCACCGAGCGCCTGGTAGAGGCTCACGATCGCCTGGATGTGCGCCAGGCGCGCGACCACGAGGGTGTCGAGGGCGGAATATAAAGTCTGCTGCGTTTGCAGGACGGTCACCAGATCGATCGTGCCTTCGCGCAGGCGCTGCTCCGATATATCGAAAGCTTTGCGCGAGCTTTCAACCACCGCCCGCTGCAGGCGTTCCCTGAGCGCTGTCTGGCGGATGTTGGTGAGCGCGGTCTCCACATCCGAAAAGCTCGAAATGACCGTTTTGCGGTAGTTCTGGAGCAGCTCGTCCTGCCGGCCCTTTTGCTGGTCGAGATTGCCGAGCAGCCGCCCGCCGTCGAAGATCGGCTGCGTCAGCCCGGCGGTCAGCGTGTAGAAGGCCGATTCCGGCCGCAGCAGGGTCTTGAGGATGGCGCTCTGGTAGCCGCCTTCGCCCGTCAGCGTGATCGACGGCAGGAATTGCGCGCGCGCATTGGACACGTTGGCGTTGGCCGCAGCGAGCTGCGCCTCCGCCTCGCGAATGTCCGGGCGCTGCGCCAGCAGCTCTGACGGCAGGCCCGGCGTGACGCGCGGGACAACGATCGCGTTCAGCGAGCCGCCGCGGATGTGCACGCTCTCCGGCGAGCGGGCCATCAGCACGGCCAACGCGTTCCGGTACTGCGCCAGCGTCTGTTCGAGCGGCGGGATCGAGGCGTTGATCGTGTCGACGACGCTCTGCTGCTGCGCGACCTCGAGCGCCGAGGCTGTGCCGGCGGCCAGGCGCTGCGCGATCAGGTTGGCGACGCGCTTGGCGCTGACCAGGTTCTGCCGCGCGACGCGCAGGCGGTCCTGCGCCGCGAGCACCTGGAAATAGGAATTGGCTGCCGTCACGACCGTGGTGAGTGCGACCACGTCGCGGTCGAAGCGGCTGGCGATCGCCGTTTCTTCCTGCACCCGGAGCGCGAAGCGGTTCTTGCCCCAGAAGTCGATCTCGTAGCTCGCGGTCAGCGAGGTGCTGAGGTTGTCGCGCTCGGAGCCGCCGAACGACGTGCCGCTGGTGCCGCTTGTCGATTGCGAGGCGCGCGAATGCGTCGCGCTGCCGTTCAGGTCGACCGGCGGCAGCAGAGCAGCGCCTGCGATGCGCGACTGCGCGTCCGCCTGCACGATGCGTGCGACCGCCGCGGCGACGTCGAGATTGGCGGCGTTGGCGTCGTCGATGATCGCGGTCAGTTCGTGCGAGCGGAAGCCGCGCCACCAGTCGAGCGACGGGGTCGCGGCCTCGGCGGCCGACGGCTTCTTCGGCCCGGCGCTGTAGGCGGCGGGAATGTCGAGGCCGGGCTCCGGCGGCGTGCCGTTGATCCAGCAGCCGCCGAGCGGCACCGCGATGAAGGCGGCTTGCAGCATGGTTCCGACCCGGCGCGCGGGCTGTCCCGCCGCCCATGTCCTGCCCGCTCCAAAACGCATACCGACCCTACTCTCGACGACTGACGCGACCCCCGAAGCCTAGCCCGGACTACCGGTCCTTGCTTGGGGATTTTCGGTTCGGAGGCCAGTCGGCGAGCGCGATACGCCCGTTATTCGACATCTTGGAGGCGGCTTCGGCGAAGATGCCTTGCAGGGTCTGATCGAAATTCTGCCGCGCGGCGCGGGTCTTGGCCATGGCCGCGCGCATGTCGTCGGCGCTGAAGGGGTCGCGGCGCAGCGCGGCGTGGACCTGCTCGCGGGCTGTGAAGAACTGATGCTGCGCGTCCTCGAGCGCCTGGCGGCGCTTCTTGACCTCGCCGCGCAGCAGGTCGGCGTCGGGCGCGGGCAGCGTGCTGGCGATGCGATCGATACGAACAAATACGTCTCGATCCCATGTCGGCGCCGCCGGCGTGCGGATCGCCATGGCGACGGCGATGCCGACGAAGAACAGGTTGAGCGCGAGCGAGCCGAGCAGCAGCCAGCGGGATGAGCCGCGGCTGAGCGCCGCCGGTGCGAACTGGGCGACGCTCATGGCCGCGCTCCGGTGATGGGTTCGGCCTCGAAGACGGCCGACGTGATGTCGCCGCCCGTGGACGCGACCGTGCTGGTCCGCTCGAACGGACGGTCGAGCCCGGTAATGCCGACCATGAAGCCGATCGCCGCGCAGCAGGCGAGCGCCGCGACGCGCGGCCAGACCGGGGTGAATTGCCAGTCGAGCAGCACTGCCGGCCAGCGCCACCAGGCGCGGTCCTGCCGCGGCAGCGGCCCGGCAAGGCGGGTGAGCACGCGCGCCGCCGCCGTCTCGTCGGCGGGGCTGACCTTGGCGTACCGGGCGAGCGCCGCGTCCATTTTGCCCGCGGCCTCATGCGCCGCGCGCGCCTGCGCGTCGGCTGCGATCAGGCCAAGCGCCGCGACGCGCAAGGCTGCCGGCCACTGCGCCGGATCGGCGCCGTGGCTGTCGAGCAGGGTCTGCAACTCGTCTTTCGTCATCTTACTCACCTTCATCGATCACGCCGCTGAGCGCGCGGCGCAGGTTCTGCTTGCCGCGCACCAGCAAAGTCTCCACCGCCGAGACGGAGGTATCGAGCGCCTCCGCCACCTGCGCATTGCTCATGCCCTCGCTGTAGGTGAGGACGATGGCCGCGCGCTGACGGTCCGGCAACTTATCGATCGCGGCAGCCAGAAAGCGCTCGCGTTCGTCGCTTTCGGCCCGTTCGCCTGCGTCGGGCGCCGGGTCGACGATTTCGCCGGCCGCTTCAAGGTCGACCCACTGGGCGCGCCGCTTGCGGTCGAGACAGAGATTGACCACGACGCGCGTGAGCCAGGTGCGGAACGCCGCCAGCGGCTGCCAGCGGGGGGCATGGGTCCAGACTCGGAGCATCGCTTCCTGGGCGACGTCTTCGGCCTCGGCGGCGTTGCCGAGAACGCGGCGGGCGAGACCAGCCATGGCAGGCAGGTGCCGCCGGGCAAGCAGGCGGAATGCCTGCTCGTCGCCGCGGGCGACCCGGGCCATGAGCGCTTCGTCACTGTCGTCCATCGCGGCTCGGCGACTGGCATCCCCTTGGACCCGTCCATTCTCGATCTTGCCTGACCATTCAACGGGCACTGGCGACAAAACCTGCCTTTGCGGGCAGCCCGGTGCGCGGGCGAAGCCGGGTTTTCGGCCTCCTAAGTACCTGATTTCGCGCCGTTTGGCGACCCGGCCGGCTCGCTCTGCGCGGCGCGGGTCGGCCATGCTCGGTGGAGCCCCGACGCCATGGACGGCTTTGCCGGCCCTCTGCCACGATGGCCGCCGGGCAAGAAGGAAACCTCGAATGGACAAGGCTCTCTACGACAAGGGCATGGCGATGCGCCGCCGTGTGGTGGGCGACGACTATGTCGACCGCTCCATTGCCAATACGAACGACTTCGATCGCAAGTTTCAGGACATGCTCAACGAGTTCGCCTGGGGCACGGTCTGGAACGATGACGATCTCAAGCCGCGCGATCGCAGCCTTCTGAACCTCGGCATGATCGCCTGCCTCGGCCGCATGGCGGAGTTCGAACTTCATTTCCGCGGCGCTCTCCGCAACGGCCTCACGCCCACGGAACTCGGAGCGGCGCTGCGGCAGGTCGCGATCTATTGCGGCTTTCCCGCCGCGCTCGAGGCACACCGGGTCGCCAAGAAGGTGCTGGCAGAAACGAAATCCTGATCTGCATCAAGGTGATATTGCACATCGGAACCTCCGTTCGGGGCGGTCATTGACCCCCGGGCCGCGACGGCCGCGCGCCCCGTGGAATGCAGCCAATGGCACTCACCGAAGAGCGGCGTCCGGGTCGGAGCCGCGACTTTCCGCACAGCGACGACGCGCCGGCCATCGAGCCGCCGGGTGTCGCGGTCGAGCGCGCCCGGCACGCCGACGCCGGCAAGGGCACGCAAAAGCCGGCGCCGTCGCTGACCGCGCGGATGCGGCAGCATCCCGTCATCGTCGCCGCCATCGTCATCGTCGCGCTGCTGGTGATCGTCGCCGGCATCCTCTGGTGGCTGAACGCGCGGCAGTACGTCTCGACCGACGACGCCTTCATCGATGCACGCGCGGTGCAGATCGCGCCGCAGGTGGGCGGCACCATCGTCGGCGTTCCCGTGACCGACAATGCGTCGGTCCAGCCGGGCGCGCTGCTCGTGCGCATCGATCCGCGCGACTACGAGGCGTCGCTGGCGCAGTCCGAGGCGCAACTCGAGCAGGCACAGGCCAATGTCGAGAACGTCGACGCGCAGATCGACGCGCAGCAGGCGAACATCGCGCAGGCCAAGACCCAGGTGACTCAGGCGCAAGCCGCGCTCGATTTCTCGCAGCAGCAATACTCTCGCGCCCAGCAATTGCTGCAACAGGGCGCAGGGACGCAGCAGGCGGCGCAGCAGGCCGAGACCGACCTGACGCAGAAGAAGGCGGCGCTGGTCGCAGCGGAAGCGAGCGAGACGGCGGCTGAAAAGCAGCTCGGCGTCCTGCGTGCGCAACGTTCGAGCGCGCTGGCGCAGGTCGACGCGGCGAAGGCGACCGTCAACACGTCGCAGGTCAACCTCGATCGCACTACCATCACCGCGGCGCAGGCCGGACGCATCGTCAATCTCAAGGCCGCGGTCGGCGCCTTCACGCCGCCCGGACAGGCCGTGATGACGCTGGTGCCGAACGCGGTCTGGGTCACCGCGAACTTCAAGGAGACGGAGCTCGGCGACATGAAGGTCGGTGATCCGGTCGACATCAGTGTCGACGCGTATCCTGGCAAGACCTTCAAGGGCCACATCGACTCGATCCAGGCCGGCAGCGGCACGGCGTTCAGCCTGCTGCCGGCGCAGAATGCGACCGGCAATTATGTGAAGATCGTGCAGCGCGTGCCGGTCAAGATCGTCTTCGCCAATGTGCCTGACGTCTATCTCGGCCCCGGCATGTCGGTCGTGCCGACGGTGAAGGTGCGATGAGTGATGCCGCAGCCGGGCGAGGCGGGCTGAGCCGCTCGGCCGCCGGTGACCGCAATCCCTGGCTCATCGCCGTGGTGGTGTCGATCGCCACCTTCATGCTGGTGCTCGACACTTCGATCGCCAATGTCGCGCTGTTGCAGATCGGCGGCAGCCTGGCCGCGAGCCAGGAGGAGTCGACCTGGGTCATCACCACCTATCTCGTCGCCAACGCCATCATCGTGCCGGTGAGCGGCTGGCTTGCGAGCGTCATCGGCCGCAAGCGCTACTACATGATCTGCGTGGCGGTGTTCACCGCGGCGTCGCTCCTGTGCGGCCTTGCCTGGAATTTGCAATCGCTGCTGATCTTCCGCGTCCTTCAGGGGTTGGGTGGCGGCGGCATGGCGCCGAGCGAGCAGGCGATCCTCGCCGACACGTTCCGGCCCGAGCAGCGATCGCAGGCATTCGCGCTCTACGGCATTGCCGTCATCATCGCGCCGACGGTTGGCCCGACGCTCGGCGGCTGGATCACCGACAATTTCTCATGGCACTGGATCTTCTTCATCAACGTGCCTTTTGGCGCACTGTCGCTCGGCCTCGTCAACTGGCTGCTGGTCGAGCCCGAGGCGCTTGAAGAGGAACGCCGCGCGCTGCTGCGCAAGGGGCTGAAGATCGACTACGTCGGCTTCGCGCTCGTTGCGCTGTGGCTCGGCTGCCTCGAGATCGTGCTCGACGAGGGCCAGCTCAAGGACTGGTTTTCTTCGGGGTTCATCCTCGTCTTCGCCGTGATCTCGATCGTTTCGCTCGTCGTGCTCATTCCGTGGGAAATGCGCCGCGACGATCCGGTCGTCGACGTGCGGCTGGTGTTTGGCCGCCAGTTCGGCACGTCGTTCGCCACCATGATGGCCGTCGGCGCCGTGCTGTTTGCATCGACGCAGATCCTGCCGCAGCTCTTGCAGGAAGCGTTCGGCTACACCGCCTATCTGTCCGGTCTGTCGATGATGCCGGGCGGCATTGCCATGCTGATCATGATGCCGCTCGCCGGTCAGATCACGAACTACGTCCAGCCGAAATATCTCATCGCGTTCGGTATGGTCGTCATCGCACTGGCCATGTGGCACATGACTGCGCTGGCGCCGGACGCGACATTCCATTTCTTCGAATGGGGACGCGTGTTTCAGATGGTCGGGCTGCCGTTCCTGTTCATCCCGATCAACACGGTCGCCTATTCGGGCTTGCCGCCCGAGAAGACGAACAACGCCTCGGCGCTCATCAACATGGCGCGCAATCTCGGCGGCTCGTTCGGCATCTCGCTCGCCAACACCGAAGTGGCGCGGCGCACCCAGTTCCACCACGCGCGCCTGGCCGAGAACATCACGCCGACCTCGGACGCCTATCATCACGCCCTCCAACAGGCGACGGCGTTCTTCCAGGCGCAGGGTGCGAACGCGCTGCATGCCCGCGATCTGGCGGTCGGCTGGATCGCCCAGACGCTCGGCAGCCAGTCGGTTCTGCTCGCTTACATGGACGTCTTCTGGGTCTCGGCGCTGTTTGCGGCGGCCATGGTTCCGATCGTGCTGCTCCTGCTCAAGCGCGTAGATCTCGGCGCCGCCCGCCCCGCGGTGCACTGACCGGGCCGGTCTCGGGGCCGTTTGCCAACATTTTGTAAACATTCACGCTTTCATGAGGGCGTGGCCTCTATGCATCAGGGGCACGACGAATCGGAGTATGGTCTTGAATGCGCCTTCATCCCGGGGCAAACGAAGCCGGCGATTGGCGGCACGGGGGCCCCAGTTTGCCCGAGGGTGACGAATGATCCGGAATTTGGGTGGTTTCCTGCTGGTCCTGCCGGCCACGGCGCTTCTGTTTGCCGGTTCGGCGCAGGCCCAGTTCTTCGGGTCGCGCTCGGCGCCGACGCCTGCCCCGGCCGTGACCGAGGAGCAGTTGCCGCCGCCGTCCTTCGGCACCGAGACCCGCTACGACGACCGCGGCATGCCCGGCCGTGCGGCGCCAGCAGCCCGGCCCGCGCCCATGCCGCTCTATGACGAAACCGCCGACCGCAACGCCGGCACCCTGCCGCCGCCGGGCCTGCCGGTGCAGGACGGCCGCGCCTATGGCCACCAGTTCGGCGGCAACGAGCCCGACGCGATCCGCCCGCCCGGCGCCGTCGGTTCGGCCGCGCCGGCCGCCGTCCAGGCGCCCGCGGCCCAGCCGCAGACGGCCGCCGTGCCCCCGGGTTCGGCCGATGCCGTTCCCGGCAGCAGCGTCATGACCCTGCCGCCTGAGGACCAGCCGGAAACCGGCGCGCCGAAGGAATTGCCGGCGAACCTCAAGAAGCAGCTCGTCGACTACACGACGAAGGAGCCGGCCGGCACCATCATCGTCGATACCCCGAACACCTACCTCTATCTCGTGCTCGGACACGGCAAGGCGATGCGCTACGGCATCGGCGTCGGCCGCGAAGGTTTCACCTGGGCCGGCACCGAGCGCGTTTCGCGCATGAAGGAATGGCCGGACTGGTTCCCGCCGGCAGAGATGATCGAACGCCAGCCTTATCTGCCGCGCATGATGGCCGGCGGCCCGGGCAATCCGCTCGGTGCGCGCGCCCTCTATCTCGGCCACACGCTCTATCGCATCCACGGCACCAACCAGCCCTCGACGATCGGCCAGACCGTGTCGTCGGGCTGCATCCGCCTGCTCAACGAGGATATCGAGGACCTGTTCAGCCGTGTGCAGGTCGGCACGCGCGTGGTCGTACTGCCGGCGGCGATGAAGGCTCCTGAGGCGGTGGCGAGCACCGGCGCGGGGCAGGCCGGTCAGGCGCCGATGGCGCCGCGCGGCGCGTCGGTCAACAGCGGCGCGCTGCCACCGATCCGCTGAAGCTGATTCAAGTTCACGACAAAAGGCGGGCCCTGCGGCCCGCCTTTTTTGTTTCAGGGAATTGCGATCACTCCGCCGCGGCGGCCTTGCCGATGGCGGCATTGACGCGCGGCATGACCTGCTCCGCCATCAATGTGAGCGAGCGCCGCGCCAGAGCTGGGTCGGCCCAGTCGAGGCCGGCATAGACGAGCTCGCCGAAATCGCCGGTCTCCTCGCGCAGCTTCAGCACCGCATCGACCACCTTGTTCGGCGTGCCGAACGTCACGCAATTGTCGAGCACCCAGTCGAGGGTGATCTCCTCGTCCGGCTGCTCCTTGTGGCTCTTGAACACGTAGAGACGGTTCGAGCGCTTCATCTTGGCGAACATGTTCGCGAAGTAGTGCCGGTACGGGCTCTTGGCGTCGTCGCGGCCGTAACGGCGCGCGGTCGCCTCGTCGTCAGCGACGAAAATGGTGCGTGCGACACGCCAGTCGTCGACCGACGCCTTCTGGCCGCTCTCGGCCTTGCCCTTGGCGTAGTTCTGCCAATGCGAGAGCAAGTGCTTCGACAGCAGGAATTTCGCCGACAGCGGATGGAAGTCGCGGCGGCCCATCAGCACCACACCAGGCGAGAAAGGCGCGACGACCGTGCCGACGATCTCGGGTCGCGGCTTCTGGAACGGTTTGGCCAGGATACCGACGCCGAGTTCGCGCGCCGCGGTGCGCGCGAAGCCGACCTTGAAGCGATTGCCCGGGAAGTCGATGTCGTAGGGCGGGTCGCGCTCCCAGATCGCCAGGATGACGTCGATCGACTCGGCGAAGATCTTGTTGCGGTCCTCGTCGAGGATGCCGATCGCCTCGGCGTCCGAGGTCAGCGCGCCGGCCGACACGCCCATGATGAAGCGACCTTGCGCCAGATGGTCGAACATCGCGGCGTTGACCGCGACCGTTACCGGATGCATCTGCGACAGGTTGGTGGTGCCGGTGGCGAGCTTGATGCGCTTGGTCGAGTGGATGAGCGTCGCCTGGAACATCATGCTGTTGGTGATGTTCTCGCAGGCGTCTGTCAGGTGCTCGCCGACGAAGGCGTCGTGGAAGCCGAGCTCGTCGCAGAGGATGATCGCCTCGCGGTCCTCGCGCAAAGTCTGCGACCAGTCACGGCCGAGGGGGTGCACCGGCATGGTGAAGTAGCCAAGACGCATTCCAGTCTCCGGAACGAAAATTCTGCTCGGTCCAAGCTATCCGAAATAGCCGGAAAATGCAGCAAAACTCGCGCCTTATCGTGGTAGGCCCTTTCGACGGCGCGAAAACCGCCGC
>JBQCFB010000276.1:0-2558 GCA_051959715.1 Pseudolabrys sp. | reverse complement strand
ATCATCGTCATTCCCGAGACGCAGAGCCAGGAGAAGAAGGACGCGCTGCGCCTGTTCGGCGCCGAGCTCGTCGAAGTGCCGGCGCTGCCCTACTCCAACCCGGACAATTACCAACATGTCGGTCGCCGCCTCGCCGAGCAGTTGAAGAAGACCGAGACGAACGGCGTCATCTTTGCCGATCAGTGGAATAATCTCGACAACAGCAAGGCGCATTTCGTCTCGACCGGACCCGAGATCTGGGACGAAACCGGCGGCAAGATCGACGGCTTCATCTGCGCCGTCGGCTCCGGCGGCACGCTCGCCGGCGTCTCGCGCTATCTCAAGAAGAAGAACAAGAGCGTCACTATCGCGGTGGCTGATCCGCGCGGCGCGGCGATGTACCACTACTTCAAGGACGGCGAGGCGAAGTCGACCGAGGGCGGCTCGATCACCGAGGGCATCGGGCTCGGCCGCGTCACGGCAATCGTCAAGGAAATGATCGTCGACAAGGCCTATCTTATTCCCGACGAAGAGGCCGTGCCGCTGGTCTTCGACCTGCTCGAGCACGAAGGCCTGTGCGTCGGCGGCTCTTCCGGCATCAACATCGCCGGCGCAATCCGCCTCGCAAAGGATCTCGGCCCCGGCCACACCATCGTGACCGTGCTGTGCGATTACGGCACGCGCTATCAGTCCAAATTGTTCAATCCGGACTTCCTCCGCGCCAAGAAGCTGCCTGTGCCGGACTGGCTGACGCGCAAGATCGACCTGAAACCGCCATTCGTGGGCAAGTAGCCATGGCGACCGACTGCCTGTTTCGCGAGGATTCCTACCTCAGGACCTGCGAGGCGCGCGTCGTCGCGGTCACCGAACAGGGCGGCATCGTGCTCGACCGCACCGTGTTCTACGCCAATTCCGGCGGCCAGCCCGGCGACACCGGAGCGCTGACGACGGCGGATGGCACGCGCATTCCCGTCGGCAATGCCGTCTATACCGATCCGGCCAAGACCGAGATTGCGCATGTCGTCGAGGGTGCGGCGGCGCTGAAAGCGGGCGACGCCGTCACCGCCGAGATCGACTGGGACAAGCGCTATGCGCGCATGCGCATGCACACGGCGCTGCATCTTTTGTCGGCGGCGTTGCCATACGCGGTGACCGGCGGCTCGGTCGGCGACGCGGACGGCCGGCTCGACTTCGACATTCCAGAGGCGGGCCTCGACAAGGACGCGATCGCGGCCAGGCTCGCCGAGATGATCGCGACCGATGCACCCGTATCGAGCCGCTGGATCAGCGACGCCGAGCTCGAAGCCAATCCGGGCCTGGTCAAGACCATGTCGGTGAAGCCGCCCATGGGCACCGGCCGGGTCCGCCTGATCGAGATCGAGAACCTCGACCTTCAGCCCTGCGGGGGCACGCATGTGCGCAAGGTCGGTGAGATTGGTTCCATACGCGTCACCGGCATCGAGAAGAAGGGCAAGCAGAACCGCCGCGTCCGCATCGCGTTTGCTTAAAGGTTAGACCCGAAGGAGCCTTTCGATGACCGACAAACTCGCAAGCCGCTGGCTGCGCTCGACCGAATGGCTCGCCGGCGAGCTCAACAAGGACAATGTCGTCGTCGTCGACGGCTCGTTCTACCTGCCGGCGCTCAAGCGCGACGCCAAGGCCGAATATGCCGCCGGGCACATTCCGGGCGCGGTGTTCTTCGACATCGACGCCATTGCCGATCATTCGACCGACCTGCCGCACATGCTGCCCGGCGCCAAACAGTTCTCCGAAATGGTCGGCGCGCTCGGCATCGCCGACACGGACACGATCGTCGTCTATGACGGCGCCGGATTTGGCGGCGCGCCGCGCGTCTGGTGGACCTTCCGCATCTTCGGCGCGAAGAACGTCTTCATCCTCGACGGCGGGCTGCCCGCGTGGAAAGCCGGCGGCGGCAAGACCGAAGCCGGCGCGGTCAAGCGTACGCCGCGCAAGTTCAACGCTGCGCTCGACACCGGCGCGGTGGCGATGGACACCGACGTGCAGATGGCGATCAACGACGGCAGCGTTCAGGTCGTCGACGCGCGCCCGGCCGGGCGATTTGCCGGCCGCGATCCCGAGCCGCGGCCGGGCCTGCGCGGCGGTCATATGCCGGGCGCGAAGAACGTCCCCTCGTCCGAGCTCGTCGAGAACGGCCGGCTGGTGTCGCCCGAGCGCATCGCAGCAGCCTTCAAGAAGGCCGGTGTCGATCTCGACAAGCCGACCATCACGAGCTGCGGGTCCGGCGTGACTGCCGTCATCCTTGCGCTCGGCATCGAGGCGCTCGGCAAGCCGCTGCCGCGAGTCTATGACGGCTCGTGGACCGAATGGGGCGGCCGCCCCGACCTGCCGGTGGTGAAGGACTGACGCGCGGTGCGCGTCAGCGCAGGATCTGGCTGAGGAACAGCTTGGTCCGCTGATGCTGCGGGTTCTTGAAGAACTGCTCCGGCTCGTTCATCTCGACGATCTGGCCTTCGTCCATGAAGACGACGCGGTCGGCAACCTCGCGGGCAAAGCCCATCTCGTGCGTGACGCACAGCATGGTCATGCCGTCCTTGGCG
>JBQCFB010000275.1:0-2520 GCA_051959715.1 Pseudolabrys sp. | reverse complement strand
CTCGCCGGCGGCCTCGCCTGGCTGTCGATCTCCGGCGAGGACGCGCCGGATCTCGTCGCCACCGCGCCGATCTCCTCCCGCAGCATCCTGCTGGCCAAGATCGAAGCGGTGATGATCGCCATCGCGGTGATCTTCGCGCCGCTGATCTTCGGACTGGGCCTCGCCTCGCCGTGGGCGGCGGCGGTGGCCGGAGGCGGCGTGCTCGTCGCCGCGGCGGCGGCGACCGACATCCAGCTGTGCTTCCGCGTTCAGGCGCGGCGCAGCCACTTCCGCCGGCGCCAGACCTCGTCGCGCCTCGCGACCTTCGCCGAGGCCTTCTCGTCGATCTCGTGGGCCGGCGCGTCGGCGCTGCTCGCGGCCGACACGTGGTTCGCGGCTGTGCCGGCTGTGATCGCGCTGGCGATCATGGGCGGCGTGCGGCTGATCGCGCCGCCGCGCGACTAGGCCGCGACGCGCCGCCGCCACACCGCCATGCGCAGCACCAGCGCGCCGACGACGATGCCGTTGAGGATGCTGCTGCCGATGCCGGTGGCGAAGGCCGGCGCGTAATAGCCGAAATGGTCGTAGAGCAGCCCGGCGAGCCAGCCGCCCGAGGCCATGCCCATGCCGCTGAACAGCAGCAGCGTCGGAATGCGCCATGACGCTTCCGATGCCGGGAAGTGCTCGCGGATGGCCAGCACGTAAGCCGGGATGATGCCGGAGAAGCCGAGGCCGAATATGCCGGCGACGGTGAACAGTCCGAGTTCGCTCTGCGTGAGCAGGAAGCCCACCATCGAGACCGTCTGCGCGACCGAGCCGATCAGCACGGTGCGCAAGCCCCCGATGCGGTCGGAGATCAGGCCCCAGAGCTGGCGGCTGAGGAACGCGGAGCCGAGCAGCAGCGACAGCATGGCCGCGCCGATGGTGCGGCTGATGCCGAGATCGCCGCAGAAGGCGACGAGATGGTTCTGCGGGATCGACATCGGAATGCAGCACAGCACGGCGGCCGCGCACAGCATCGCGAACACCACATTGGGCGGCAGGCCGAGCACGCGCGCATGCGTGGCGCCGGACGGCAGCGTCGTGGCCGGATGCACGACCTCCGGCGGCGGCCGCAAATAAATCAGCGCCAGCGGCAGGATCACCGCGATCTCGAGGAACAGGTACCACAGCATGGTCTGCCGCCAGCCGACCCAGGCGATGGCGCGTTCGAACAGCGGCGGCCACACCGTGCCGGCGAGGTAGGAGCCGCTCGAGATCAGCGCCATGGCCGAGCCGCGCCGCCGGTCGAACCAGCGGCTGACATAGACGTAGAGCGGAGCATTGATGCCGCCGAGTCCGACCAGGCCGATGAAGAAGCCGTGGCCGATCCACAGCGGCCAGCTCGGCCCGAACGACGACAGCCAGAGGCCGACGCCGATCATCAGCGCGCCGTTCAGCACCGTCCAGCGCGTGCCGATGCGATCGGCAATGCGGCCCATGATGATGCCGCCAATGCCGGCGCCGTACCAGGCGAGCGAGCTTGCCAGCGCGGGGACTGAACGGGAGCCTGCTTCGCCGGCGATGTCGCGCAGCGCGACGATCGTGATCCAGGGCGCGCCATAGGCCATGAGCATCGCGAACAGAGCCACGCTCGCGATGGTCCACGACTCGCGGCTCTCGACGGACGCCGACTGCGGCTGATGCATTCTCGAATCCCGGCTGGGGTCCCCTTGTACCGGTTGCGCGGGATTTGACCACTGCGCCGCGCGCGCGGCTCGCATACATGCTGCATTGCGCCAAAGTGCGCGGCGGTGGGCCCGGCGGCAATTTCGTTCCCCGCAGCGGGCGGACAACGAAATTGACCACAGGACGTTGTGATGTCACGCTTTCTTGGCTTGCCGCTGCTTTGCGTCGCCGCGGCCGAGCCTATATGACTGACAGCGGGCGCGCAGACCCCCGGTACAGGCCTTTCATGACGCTCCGACCCGTCAGCCTCGACGACAAATACGACCTCGCCCAGAGCCAGGTCTTCGTCACGGGCTATCACGCGCTCATCCGCGCGCTGCTGATGCAGAAGGAGCGCGACCGCCGCGCCGGCATCAACACGGCCGGCTATGTCACCGGCTATCGCGGCTCGCCGCTCGGCGGCCTCGATCAGCAGATGGTCCGCTCCGGTCGCCAGCTCGTGGCCGCCGACATCAAGTTCCAGCCCGGCATCAACGAGGAGCTCGCCGCCACCGCGCTCTGGGGATCGCAGCAGGCGGAACTGCGCGGCGAGGGCAAGTTCGATGGCGTGTTCGGCATGTGGTACGGCAAGGGCCCGGGCGTCGACCGCTCGGGCGACGTGTTCCGCCACGCCAACGTGGCCGGCACCGCGAAGAACGGCGGCGTCATCGCCCTCATGGGCGACGACCACACGGCCGAGTCCTCGACCACCGCGCACCAGTCCGAATTCCATTTCGTCGACGTCATGATGCCGATCCTGAACCCGGCCGGGGTGCAGGAGATCGTCGACTACGCGCTCTACGGCTGGGCCATGTCGCGCTTTACCGGCACGTG
>JBQCFB010000274.1:0-2620 GCA_051959715.1 Pseudolabrys sp. | reverse complement strand
GGGATCATCGCAGTTTCAGCGTCGCCAGGCCCGCCAGCGCCAGCACCACGGCGACGATCCAGAAGCGGATGACGATCTGCGGCTCGGTCCAGCCGAGCTGCTCGTAGTGATGATGGATCGGCGCCATCTTGAATACGCGCTTGCCGGTCAGCTTGAACGACACGACCTGCACGATCACCGACACCGCCTCGAGCACGAACAGGCCGCCGACGATGGCGAGCACGATCTCGTGCTTGATCGCGACCGCGGTGGCGCCGAGCATGCCGCCGAGCGCGAGCGAGCCGGTGTCGCCCATGAAGATCGAGGCCGGCGGCGCGTTGAACCAGAGAAAGCCGAGCCCCGCGCCGATCATGGCGCCGCACAGCACCGAGAGCTCGCCGGTGCCGGAGACGAAGTGCAGTTGCAGGTATTCGGAGAACAGCGCGTTGCCGACGATGTAGGAGATGAGCCCGAAGGTCGCCGCCGCGATCATCACCGGCACGATGGCGAGACCGTCGAGGCCGTCGGTCAGGTTCACGGCATTGCCGGCGCCGACGATGATGAAGGCGCCGACGATGACGAACCAGACGCCGAGATTGAAGACGAGGTCCTTGAAGAACGGGAAGACGATCGAGGTCGAGATCGGCGCACGGCCGAGTTGCGTGAGCACGACGCAGGCGACCAGCGCGATGACCCCTTCGGCGATCAACCGCGTGCGGCCGGAAAAGCCCTTGTGCGACTGCTTGGTGACCTTCAGGTAGTCGTCATAGAAGCCGATCAGGCCGAAGCAGAGCGTGACGCCGAGCACGACCCAGACGTAGGGGTTGCGCGGGTTGGCCCAGAGCAGCGTCGACACGAGGAGCCCGGACAGGATCATCAGGCCGCCCATTGTGGGCGTGCCCTTCTTGGTGACGAGGTGCGAGGCCGGGCCGTCCTCGCGGATCGGCTGGCCCTTGCCCTGCTTGAGCCGCAGCGTGTCGATGATCGGCTGGCCGAACAGGAAGACGAAGACGAGCGCCGTCACCACCGCCCCGCCGGTGCGGAAGGTGATGTAGCGAAACACGTTGAAGAAGGAGACCTTGTCCGAAAGCTCGGCCAGCCAATAGAACATCCGCTTTTCCTCAGCCCTCCGCCGGGGCGAGCGCGCCGCGCCTGGGGAACTGGCGCTCCAGCGCCTTGACCAGCGGACCCATCTTCGAGCCGTTGGAGGCCTTCACCATCAGCGCGTCGCCGGCACGCACCGCGCCCACCACCGCCGGCTCGAGCGCCGCCGCCGTCTCGGCATAGCCGCCCCGGCGGTTCGGGGGAAGGGCCTCCCACAGCGCCCGCGACAACGGCCCGGCGCAATACACAAGATCGATGTTGTTTTCGGCCAGCGACTGTTCGAGTTCCGCGTGCAGGCGCGGCCCGAGGTCGCCCAATTCCAGCATGTCGCCGATGATCGCGATGCGGCGGCCCTGCGGGCCGATCTCGGCCTGGCCGAGCAGTGCGATGGCGGCGCGCATCGAGGCCGGATTGGCGTTGTAGCTCTCGTCGATCAGCAGCGCCTCGCCGTTCGGCAGGCCGAGCGCAATGCGGGCGCCGCGGCCGACCGCCGCCTTCAGCCGTCCGAGCGCGAGCGCGGCGACCGCGAGATCGGCATGCGCGAGCGAGGCGGCGGCGAGGACGGCGAGCGAGTTCATCACGATATGACGTCCGGGCGCGCCCAGCTTGTAGGCGATCGGCGTGCCGAGGATGACAGCCTCGACCGTCGAAGAGTCCGCCTGCAAGGCGTGGCGCACGAGTCGTGCGTCGGCCTGGGTGTCGGCGCCGAAGGTGACGATGCGCGAGACGTTCGCGCCCTTGGCCGCCGCGGCCAGCCGCTCGAATTGGTCGTTGTCGCGGTTGATGACCGCGGCGCCGCCCGGAACGAGCCCGAGGAAGATCTCGGCCTTGGCGTCGGCGATCTTCTCGACCGAGCCGAAATATTCCAGATGCACCGGCTCGACCGTCGTGACGATGGCGACGTGCGGCTGCGTCATCCGCGTCAGCGGCGTGATCTCGCCGGCATGGTTCATGCCGATCTCGAACACCGCGTATTTGGCGTTCGCCGGGCAGCGCGCGAGCGAGAGCGGCACGCCCCAGTGATTGTTGTACGACGCGGCGGAGGCGTGCGTCTCGCCGTCGGCGCCGAGCGCGAGCCGCAGCGCTTCCTTCGTGGAGGTCTTGCCGACCGAGCCGGTGACGGCGATCACCTGCCCCTTGAAGCGGGCGCGGGCGGCGCGGGCGAGATCGCGCAAGCCGTCGAGCACGTGATCGACGATCAGCAGCGGCGCGTCGGCGGGAAACCGCGCGCGCTGGCTGCGCGCGATCACGGCGAGCCCGGCGCCGCCCTTGATCGCATTGTCGACGAAGTCGTGGCCGTCGCGCGCGTCGCCCTGGATGGCGAAGAAGGCTTCGCCACGGCCGAGCGAGCGGCTGTCGATCGAGATGCCGGAGATGCCGTCCGGCAGCGCGCCGGATCGCTCCGCGCGCATGGCGGCCGCCATCGCATCGACCGTCCAGAGTGCCGTCATGCTTTCGCCCCTCGCAACGCGTCCGCGACCGCCTCGTGGTCGGAGAACGGCAGCACCCGGTCGCCGACGATCTGGCCGGTTTCATG
>JBQCFB010000273.1:0-2349 GCA_051959715.1 Pseudolabrys sp. | reverse complement strand
AGACCGTTGAGGATCTTCTTGCCCTCGCTCTCGATCTCGACGTGCAGGTTCTTGATTTCTAGCAGAGACACGTAACAGCCCTCACGAAAATTCTGTTCAATTCCGGCCGGCGCCCCAGCGCCAGCCCCATTCGCCGTCGGTGCGCGCACGCGACAGCCAGACAAACCCGGACACCAGCGCGGCGACGAAACACGCCCAGACGAACCACGCGAACCCATCGGAGCGGCCGACGAACCGGTTCATGGCCACGATCGACAGAACGAGGATCGCGGGCACGGCGAGCGTCAGCGCCCAGCCCTGCCAGGTCACCGGCGTCGCGCCATAACCGTATCGCTTCGGCCGAAACCAATAGGTCGTCATCGCCGTCATCCCACGCTGCCTTCCAGCGAGATCGAGATCAGCTTCTGCGCCTCGACCGCGAACTCCATCGGCAGCTGCTGCAACACGTCCTTGACGAAGCCGTTGACGACGAGCGCGGTCGCCTCCTCCGCCGACATGCCGCGGCTCTGGCAGTAGAACAGCATGTCCTCGGAGATTTTCGACGTCGTCGCCTCGTGCTCGAACACGGCGGAGGCGTTCTTCGCCTCGATGTAAGGCACGGTGTGCGCGCCGCACTGGTCGCCGATCAGCAGCGAGTCGCAATTGGTGAAGTTGCGCGCGCCGGTCGCCTTCCGATGCGCGGTGACGAGGCCGCGATAGGTGTTCTGCGAACGCCCGGCCGAGATGCCCTTGGAGATGATGCGGCTCGTCGTGTTCTTGCCGAGATGCAGCATCTTCGTGCCGCTATCGACCTGCTGATAGCCGTTCGAGATGGCGATCGAATAGAACTCGCCGCGCGAATTGTCGCCGCGCAGGATGCAGCTCGGATACTTCCAGGTGATGGCCGAGCCGGTCTCGACCTGCGTCCATGAGATCTTGGAACGGGCGCCGCGGCAGTCGCCGCGCTTGGTGACGAAATTGAAGATGCCGCCCTTGCCGTTGGCGTCGCCGGGGTACCAGTTCTGCACCGTCGAATACTTGATCTCGGCGTCGTCGAGCGCGACCAGCTCGACCACCGCGGCGTGCAGCTGGTTCTCGTCGCGCATCGGCGCGGTGCAGCCTTCCAGATACGAGACGTAGGCGCCCTTGTCGGCGATGATCAGCGTGCGCTCGAACTGGCCGGTGTTCTTCTCGTTGATGCGGAAGTAAGTCGAGAGCTCCATCGGGCAGCGCACGCCCTCCGGCACGTAGACGAACGAGCCGTCGGAGAACACCGCCGAGTTCAAGGTCGCGAAGAAATTGTCCGACGTCGGCACGACCGAGCCGAGATATTTCTTCACCAGATCGGGATGCTCGCGGATCGCCTCCGAGATCGGCATGAAGATGACGCCGGCCTTCTTGAGCTCTTCCTTGAAGGTGGTGGCGACCGAGACGCTATCGAACACCGCGTCGACGGCGACGCGGCCGCGCGCTTCGGTGCCCGTCATCTCGTCGTCGTCGAGTTGGCTCGGCTCGCCCTGCTTGCGCACGCCGGCGAGGATCTCCTGCTCCTTGAGCGGGATGCCGAGCTTCTCGTAGGTCTTGAGGATTTCCGGATCGACGTCGGCGAGCGACTTCGGCGCCACGAACTTCTTCGGCGCGGCGTAGTAGTAGATGTCCTGGTAGTCGATCTTCGGATAATCGACGCGCGCCCAGGTCGGCTCGCGCATGGTCAGCCAGCGGCGATAGGCGTCGAGCCGCCACTGCAACATCCACTCCGGCTCGTTCTTCTTGGCCGAGATGAAGCGGACGGTGTCTTCGGAGAGGCCCTTCTCGGCCTTCTCGGATTCGATGTTGGTCTCGAACCCATACTTGTATTGATCGACGTCGATACGGCGGACCTGTTCGACGGTCTCTTGTACTGCCGGCACTTTTCCCTCCGCTCACGGTGGCAAGGACCGCGGGTTGGATTTGTCGGTTATGGTCGGTTCGCTAACTGGTGTTCGCGATCGTTCCTGATGACGCCGCCTAGGCGGCAAGACCCTGGTTCGGTTGGTTCTTAAGTAATGACGGAACCAGCCTTTTCCAAGCAATGAGAAGGCTTTCCACCTCGTTTTCGGTGGTCGTGGACCCGAGCGAGATGCGGACGGCGCCGCGCGCCAGCGCGGGTTCCACGCCCATCGCGGCAAGCACGTGTGAGGCCGCGACCTTGCCCGAGGAACACGCGGAACCGGACGAGACAGCGAAGCCATTGAGATCGAAGGCGATCAGCGCGGTCTCGGCCTTGATGCCGGGAACTGCGACGAGCGCTGTGTTGGGAAGACGATCGACGCCGGCGGCGAAGACGACGGCATCCGGCGTAGCAGCGCGCAAGGCGGTTTCCAGCCGGTC
>JBQCFB010000272.1:0-3656 GCA_051959715.1 Pseudolabrys sp. | reverse complement strand
GCGATCGCCGCGTGCCATGACGCCGTTATAGAGGTGCTTGAACAGGTTCTGGTCGCGGAAGCCTTTGTACCAGCTGGTGAGGAACGGCAGCCGCGTCAGGCGCGCCGCCATCAGCGCGCTCCAGGCGCCGGAGCGGCCGAGCGCATGGATGCAGTTGCAGCCCTTCTCGCGCGCCAGCCTTCGCAGCGCGAAGACGTTGCGCAGGATGCGGATCGGATTGGCTGTGGCGACGTCGAGCGGCACGAATTCGGCGCCCGCCGCGTTGATGTCGGCGACGAGCCGGCCGGCGCTCGAAACGACGATCGCCTGATGCCCGGCGTGCTTGAGGATGCGCGTCAGCTCCACGGCGCCGGCGTCCGCCGCGCCGGCCTCGAGCGCGGGCGCGACGATGAGGACGCGCACCGGATCGTGCGCGTGCTCATGCGCAGCTTGCCTTACGCCGCTCGACGCGGAAGCAGACAACATCGCC
The DNA here is from genome assembly GCA_051959715.1 of Pseudolabrys sp. Lineage (GTDB taxonomy): Bacteria > Pseudomonadota > Alphaproteobacteria > Rhizobiales > Xanthobacteraceae > Pseudolabrys. Next base: position 3,187 of record JBQCFB010000272.1, on the reverse strand, counting down.
AAATCGCAACCTCGGAACGGGCGCCTTAACGAGCGGCGCAACGGAAACGGACGGAGCCCTTGAGATCGGGGGCCTTGTGCCAGACGGGCGTCAACTGTCGCGTGATAGGAGCGACGTATAGACCCCGCGGATCGCTTCGGCAACGCTCTGCGGCGAGAACATGAACTCGGCGAATTGCCGGGCGCGCGCACCCAGCGCCTCCGCCGCGGTGGGGTTGTTGGCGAGCGCCGCCGAAACCGCGCCGGCGAGCTCGCCCGGCTGGTTCGGCCGCACGACCCACCCGGTGCGCAGGTCCTCGCGCATGCGCGGCGGCGCCAGCACCATCTCGGGCAGCATGCCGACCGCGGTCGTCACCACAGGGCGGCCGACCGCCTGCGCTTCGGCGACCAGGCGTCCGGTGAGCGGCGTCTGCAAGGCCGGCACCACGACGACGTCCGCGACCGCCATCGCCGCCGGCATGTCCGGAACATGGCCGACGAAGCGGCAGAGCGTGTCGATGGCGTGGACGCGCGCGCGCTTGCGCACGCTCGCGGCGTAGCGAAGGTGCAGCCGGTCCTCGCCGGCGAACACGAAGGCGACGTCGCGGCGGCCGCGCGCCACGATCAGCCGCGCCGCGTCGATGGCGCTCATCTGCCCGTTGTGCGCCGCCATGCGCCCGGCGACGAGCACGACGCGCATTTCCGGCAGGAGGCCCCAGACGCGGCGCAGCGCGGCGATGCGCTCGCCCGAGATCGCGGCGGGGCTGAAGGTCGCGGTGTCGACCGCGCGCGGGATGACGGTGATGCGCTCGGGCGCGATCCGGTAGCGCTCGAGCATCGCGAGCGAGACATAGCTCGACGGCGCGATGACGCGGTCGCCGCGCGCCAGCGAGGCGTTGAGCATGGGCTGCGGCCAGCGCCCCGACGGCATGCGGTCCGGAAAGGACGTCACCAGGAACACAGGCTGCCGGTGCACCGCCTGCAGCGCGCTCCAGGCCGCGCCCGCGCTCTGCGCGTGCACGATGTCGATGCGCTCGGCCGCGACGAGATGCGCCAGGCGCGCGGCGTTCTTGCGGATGCGCAGCGGGTTCCATGTGTCGTTCGCCATCGGCAACCACTCGCCGCCGAAGGCGCGCAGTTCGCCGACCAGCGGTCCGCCGTCGCCGGCGATACTGGCGCGCGCGCCCGACTGCATCAGGGCCAGCGCGATCTCGACGGCGGCGTGGCCGGCCGGGTCGTCGGAGAGGGCCGGGACGATCTGGAGGATCGTCGCGCCGGCGAGCGAGCGCGGCTTGGTGCGGTTCGGCTGCGCTACGGGCACGGCAGCCCCCTTGCGCGCATGGCCTCGATGCGGCGAGAAGGAGCCGTCGCGTTCCCCGTTGAAACGGCCTCAAGCATGAGCGAAGCCCGTCTCACATCCCTGATCATCGAATCGCCTGCGCCTCGCCGGACCATCGCCGTGCGCGTGCGCGAGGGCAAGACCCCGGGTCTTGTCTGGCTCGGCGGGTTCAAGTCCGACATGAAGGGCACCAAGGCCGACGCGCTCGATCGCTGGGCCGAGGCGGAAGACCGGGCCTGCCTGCGCTTCGACTATTCCGGGCACGGCGAATCGAGCGGCGACTTCCGCGACGGTACGATCGGCCGCTGGCTGGAGGAGAGCCTCGCCGTCTATCGCGCATTCGCCAAGGGACCGCAGGTGCTGATCGGCTCGTCGATGGGCGGCTGGCTGGCGTTATTGTTGGCGGCGCGACTGCGCGAGTTGAAAGCCCTCGCGCCGCCGTTGGCCGGGATGGTGCTGATCGCGCCGGCGGTCGACTTCACCGAAGAGCTGATGTGGAAGCAATTCTCGCCGGCGATCAAACGCGAGATCGAGGAGAAGGGCGAGTGGACCCGGCCGTCGGAGTACGACGCGGGCGGCTATCCGATCACGCGCGGCCTGATCGAGGACGGGCGCAAGCATCTCATGCTCGGCGGTCTCATCGAGCCGGGCTGCCCGGTGCACATTTTGCAGGGCGTGCAGGACCCGGACGTGCCGTGGCGGCATGCGGAGGAACTGGTGACGCGCCTGTCGCGCGACGACGTCGTGCTGACGCTCATCAAGGACGGCGACCACCGCCTGTCGCGGCCGGAGGATCTGGAGCGGCTGATCGCGGCGGTGAAGGAGTTTTGAGAATCGCGCAACGTGCTCCGTTCGTCCCCGCGAAAGCGGGGACCCAGCTCTGAGTTGGTGCTCGTGATTCTGGGTTCCCGCTTGCGCGGGTACGAACGGAGTGTTGGGTTGCGTCGGCCACTAATTTAACGCCGCAGTCCACTCCTCTTTCACCGAGGTCTCACTGTCGTCGCGCCGCATCTTCTGCAATTCGTCGCGAGACACCAATTGCGACAACGCCCACACCGCTGCGCCGCGCACGAGCGGAGAGGCGTCGTCGAGCAATCGCTGCGGTTCTTTCGCCAGTGACACGTCGCCGGAATTGCCGATGGCGATGAGCACGTTGCGGATGAACCGCTCGCGGCCGGTGCGCTTGACCGGGCTCTTCGAAAACAGCGCGCGGAATTGCGCGTCGTCGAGCCGCGACAGCGCCGCGAGGTCGGGTGCGCGCAGCGTGTCGCGCGCGGCGAGCTTCGCCTCGCGTCCGGCTTGCGCGAACTTGTTCCACGGGCACACGGCGAGGCAGTCGTCGCAGCCGTAGATGCGGTTGCCCATCAGCGGGCGCAGGTCGCGCGGGATCGGACCCTTGTGCTCGATGGTCAGGTACGAGATGCAGCGCCGCGCATCGAGCCGGTAAGGCTCCGGAAATGCGGCGGTCGGGCACACGTCGAGGCAGGCGCGGCACGACCCGCAACTGTCGTCGGTCGCCGCGTCGGCGGGCAATTCCAAAGTCGTGAAGATCGCGCCGAGGAACAGCCACGACCCGAACTGGCGCGAAACCAGATTCGTGTGCTTGCCCTGCCAGCCGAGTCCGGCGCTGGCGGCGAGCGGTTTCTCCATCACCGCGGCGGTGTCGACGAACACCTTCACGTCGCCGCCGGCCTCAGCCACAAGCCAGCGCGCGATCTCCTTCAGTTTTTTCTTGATGAGCTCGTGGTAGTCGTCGCCACGGGCGTAGACCGAGATCGCCGCCTTCGAGCGCTGCGCCAGGATGGCCAACGGATTCTCGTCGGGTCCGTAGTTCAGACCCAGCATGACGACCGAGCGCACGTCGGGCCAC